>DATELS010000305.1:0-19215 GCA_035276365.1 Thermoanaerobaculia bacterium | reverse complement strand
GATCGCGCGCGCAGAACAGCTCGCGTTTCAACGCGTCCCAGATCGCGAATGCGAAGTCGCCTTCGAGATGCGACGGCGCGTCGGGGCCCCACTGTTCGTACGCGCGCAGCACAGCGTCGAGACCCATCGACGCGGCGCCGGCGATCCAACGCAGATCGTCCGGACGCGTGAAATCGACCGCTCCGCGAAACGCGCTCATGTCGTCGCTTCCGCGAACAGCGCGCGCGGATCGAAGACTCCCGCGCGGAACCAGCCCGCGAACGCGGTCTTGGCGTGCTCGCCGATGACGGGCGTCACGCGATGTTCGAGCTCGCGCGCGATGCGAAAGAGAAACGCGTCGCCCTCGCCCGTGTTCGCGATCTCCACGATCTCCTCCGGCGCCTCTTTGCGGCGCAGTTGAAACACGCCGCCGCGATAGGCGGAGCCGAGGTTCAAGCTGAAACCGATGAGGCGATCGCCGGTGCCGCCGGCGGTGTCGTCGTGCCACGAGTCGTGATGCGGCGTGTGCGGGTCGAACCGGTAGATGCGGCCGGTGAATCCGCCGATGCTCTCGCAGCTCGTGATGCTGCGGATGAAGGCGAACAACGCGGGCGAGTGCATGGCGAAGAGGAGAAGGTCGAGCGCGCGGCTCTCGGGAAGATTCAGCTCGACCGCGATGCCTTCGTCTTCGCGCGGGATGAACGTGCCGCCCGCGATCTCGCGGCGCGCGCGTTCGAGCAGCTCCGCGTCGAGAAAGCGCGGCAGGCGGAGGACGTGCCGCGTCGCGAACTCCTCGCGCAGCGCGGAAACGCGCGCGGAGTCGGCGTGGATGCGGATTCCCGCGCGCGTGGCGACGAGGTCGGACACCGTTCGAGTGTAGCGCCGCCGCGCCTAGCGTTGTCGTCCAAACAACTACATTTGTAGTAGAATGCACTCATGCGAAACATCACCCTCGTTCTCATTCTGTTCGCCCTCGTCTCCTGCGCGCACGCGCCGAACCGCTCCGAGCTCGACGCCATCGGCAAAGAGCTCATCGCCATGAAAGACGTCGATCAGGAGGCGCGGCGCCGCTGGCTCAAGGATCAGACGAACAAGGCGCTCGACGACGAAGTCGAGGCCATCGACGCGCGCAACACGGCGCGGCTCCTCGAGATCATCAAGCGCGTCGGCGGGTGGCCGGGCAAGAGCATGGTCGGCGAGAAGGCGTCCGGCGCGGCGTGGACGCTCGCGCAGCACGCGGAAGGCTCCGTCCTTCGCGAGCTGCTGCCCGTCATGGAGCGCGCCGTGAAACACCAAGAGCTCGACGGCGCGCTGTACGCGACGTCCTTCGATCGCGTGCGCATCCTCGACGGCAAGAAGCAGCTCTATGGCTCGCAGTTCGACACGAAGGGCGACAAGTGCGAGCCGATGCCGGTCGAGGATCCCGAGCATCTCGACGAACGTCGCATCGCCATCGGCCTCGGCCCGATCGCCGATTACGCGAAGCAGTTGTGCGACGTGTACAAAGGATCGAAGAAGCCGTGACCCCTCACCCGCCCCTCTCCCCGCTTTGGCGGGGAGAGGGAATGACCAACGCTAGACCGGCACGTGCTCGTGGGCGGCCGGCTCGGGCTCGGGGAGCGGGTGCGACTCGCGGCCGGCGCGGTCGGTCGTCTTCTGTTCCGCGGCGTCGCGCGTCAGCAGCGCGATCTGCAGTACGTCCTCGACGTGTTCCACGAAGTGGAACGTCATGTCGCGCTTGATCGGCTCCGGCACGTCGACGAGATCGCGTTCGTTCAGCTTCGGCAGGATCACCGTCGTCAGCTTCGCCGCGCGCGCGGCGAGCACCTTCTCCTTCACGCCGCCGATCGGCAGCACGTCGCCGCGCAGCGTGACCTCGCCCGTCATCGCCACGTTGCGGCGCACCGGACGTCCGGTGAGCACGGAGATGATCGCCGTCGTGATCGTGATGCCGGCGGACGGGCCGTCCTTCGGGATCGCGCCCGCGGGCACGTGAATGTGGATGTCGTGCGTCTCGAAGTAGTCGGCGGGAATCCCGTTCTCGTCGGCGTGCGCGCGCGCGTACGTCAGAGCAGCCTGCGCCGACTCCTTCATCACGTCGCCGAGCTGTCCAGTCAGTGAGAGCTTGCCCTTGCCGCGCACCGCGGTCACCTCGATGAAGAGGATGTCGCCGCCGACCGCGGTCCACGCGAGACCGGTCGCGACGCCCACCTGATCGCGTTCCAGCAACTCTTCCGCAAAGTGCTTCATGGGACCGAGGTACTTGTCGACGTTCGCATCGGTGATGCGGTAATTCACGTCGCTCTTTCCTTCCGCCACCTGCACCGCGATCTTGCGGCAGATCGTCCCCACCTCGCGCTCCAGGTTACGCAGGCCCGCTTCCTTCGTGTAGCCGGTGATGACGCGCATGATCCCGTTGTCGGTCCACGCCACCGCCACTTCCTTGATCCCGTTCTCCTCCATCTGCTTCGGGATGATGTGCTGCTTCGCGATCATCAACTTCTCCTCGTCCGTGTAGCCGGAGAGGCGGATGACTTCCATGCGGTCGAGGAACGCCGGCTGGATCGTGTCGAGCACGTTCGCAGTGACGATGAACATCACGTTCGACAGGTCGTACGGGACGCCGAGGTAGTGATCGCGGAAGGAGAAGTTCTGCTCGGGGTCGAGGACTTCGAGCAGCGCGGACGACGGATCGCCGCGATAGTCCGCGCCGATCTTGTCGACCTCGTCGAGCATGAACACCGGGTTCGATGTCTGCGCCTGATTGATGCCCTGCACGATGCGTCCGGGCAGCGCGCCGACGTACGTCCGGCGATGCCCGCGAATCTCCGCCTCGTCGCGCACGCCGCCGAGGGAGATGCGCACGAACTTGCGATCGAGTGCGCGCGCGATCGAGCGTCCGAGGGACGTCTTGCCGACGCCGGGAGGTCCGACGAAGCAGAGGATCGGTCCCTTCATCTTCTGACCGCGCAGCTTGCGCACGGCGAGGTACTCGAGGATGCGCTCTTTGATTTTTTCCAGGTCGTAGTGATCTTCGTCGAGGATCTCGCGCGCGCGACTGAGGTCGTGGTTGTCCGCGGACATCACGCCCCACGGCAATCCCGTCATCCAGTCGAGGTACGTGCGGATGATCGACGTCTCCGCGGAGTCGGGATGCGAGCGCTCGAGCCGCTTGATCTGCTTCTCGACTTCCTCGCGCGCCTCCGCTGGGATCGCTTTCTCTTCGATCTTCTTCCGATAGTTCTCGACTTCTTCCGCGAGCTCCTCGCCTTCGCCGAGCTCGGACTGAATGGCCTTGAGCTGCTGGCGCAGGAAGTACTCGCGCTGCGACTTGTTCATCTCGCCCTGCGCGGCGGACGAGATCTCCTGCTGCATCGTGAGCAGGTTGATCTCGCGCGAGAGCATCTCGTTGACTTTCTTGAGTCGCTCGACGGGATCGATGGTTTCGAGGATGCCCTGCGCTTCCTCGAGCTTGAGATCGAGATTGGAGGCCGCGAGGTCGGTCAACCTCGCCGGATCGTCCAGATTCGCAGCGATCACCATCACCTCGGGCGAGATGTTCTTGCCGAGGGAGACGGCGCGGTCGAGGTTCTGCTTCACGGCGCGGATGAGCGCCTCCACTTCGAGGCCACGATCCTTCGTCACCGGCTCTTCGATGCGCGTGATCTTCGCCTTGAAGAATGGCGCGGTCTGGATGAAGTAGTCGATGCGCGCGCGCGACAGGCCCTGCACGAGGATGCGGATGCGACCGTCGGGCAGCTTCAGCATGCGCATGATGATCGCGACCGTGCCGACGCGGTAGAGGTCTTCCTCGCCCGGATCCTCGTTCTGAAAATCCTTCTGCGCCGTGAGCATGATGACGCGGTTCTCGGCGAGCGCCTGATCGACGGCGTTGATCGACTTCTCCCGCGAGACGGAGAGCGGGACGATGATGAACGGGAAGATCACGAGGTCCTTGAGCGGCAGCACCGGCAGGACGTCGGGGATCTTGATTGCTTCTTCTTTCGCGGTTTCGTTCGCGTCAGTCATGTCTCAACTCTCCGGAGGAACCGAGCCGATCCTGTGCAATGGCGGTTCCACCTATCTCAATCGGTGTAACTCCTTCACGAAAGCATCTACGTCTTCGAAGCGGCGATACACGGAGGCGAAGCGGACGTACGCGACCGGGTCGAGGTCGCGCAGGCGGTCCATGACCATGGTGCCGAGGGCCTGGGAGGAGATCTCGCGTTCGGCGGAATCCGACATCGCGGACTCGATCGCGTCCGCCACGCGCTCGAGCTGCGCCTGCGGCACCGGACGCTTGCGGCATGCGATCTGGAGCCCGCGCATCAGCTTCGTGCGGTCATACGGCTCGCGGCGCTGATCGCGCTTCACGACCTGGAACGTCGGCAGCTCGATCTTCTCGTAGCTCGTGAACCGGCGCTCGCATCGCGCGCACTCGCGCCTCCGGCGGATGACATCCCCCTCGCGCCCTTCGCGCGAGTCCACGACGCGATCTTCGAGATTCCCGCAGAACGGGCATCGCATACGGCGCCGTATATCACGACTCGGATGGCGGAAGGCGCACACCCATGCGCGCGAAAAGTAACAGTCCTGTGATCAGCACGGGCAACGTGCCGATCACGTGAAAGACGACGGCCACCGCGACGGACGAATCGACGTCGAAGCGGTAGAAGCGCGTGAGCACGAGTTGACAGGCTTTGTGAAAGCCGCCGATGCCGCCGGGCGTCGGAATGGCGAGGCCGATCGTCGTCACGCCGGTGACGAAGAAGCTCGAGTCGAACGGCAGCGGATGATGCACCGCCTCGGTCGCAAACCAGAACTGCGACGAGAGGCACAGCCACACACCGATCGTGCACAACACGACGCGCGCGAATGCGGCGTGATGGCGCGTCAGCTCGAGCGAGTCGGTGAAGGAGTCGAAGAAGTGCATCCACGACTCGCGAAAGCGCAGCGGGATGATGCGCCCGATGGCCTCGTGCATGCGACGCACGGTGCTGCGAAAGAAATAGAGGCCGACGATGAAGAGCGCGAGCGCGACCAGCGCGACGACCGAGGCAATCGCGCCCGCGCGCACGATGTAGAACCACGCCTTGACGCCGGGATCGTGGGAGAACTCGTTCCAGCGACGGAACGCGAAGATGACGAACATCGTCAGGATCGACGTGAGATCGAGAATGCGCTCGATCAGGACAGTGCCGAGGGCGCCGGAGAAGCGGTGGGAGGTCCGGCGGGAGAGGAGGGCGGGACGCGCGACGTCCGAGGCACGGATCGGCAGCACGATGGAGAGCATGAAGCCGACCGTGTTGGCGAAGAACGTCGCCGAGAACGGCGGCGGATCATCGGGATCGAGGATCGTCCGCCAGCGCACGGTGCGCAGGAGCAGCGCCGCGTAATTCGCGGCGAATCCGATGAACACCCACTTCAAATCCACCGCGCGCAGAATCGCCCCGACGTCGCGCAGGTTCGCATTTCGCAGGAAGAGCCAGAGGAAGAGGACCGTCAGGGCGACGATCGCGGTGATTTGGAGGAAGCGTTTCAACGCCGGGATAGTCTCACAGAGAGAAAGTCGCAAAGTCGTAAAGTCGCAAAGTCTCAAAGAGTGAGAGTCTTGGATGGACCTCTTTGAGACTTTGCGACTTTGAGACTTCGAACCTGCTCATGCCCATCATCCACACCCACCCCGCCTTCTACCGGCACGACACCGGGTTCGATCATCCGGAGCGTGCGGCGCGCATCGACGCGGCGGTGGAGGGCGTGCGGCGGGTGGGGCTCGAGGTCACGGCGGACACGCCGCTGCATCCGGACACGGAGCGCATCATTCACAAAGTCCATTCCGCCGATTACGAGCGCGACTTCGAGAACGCGGTGCGCATTGGGTCGCGATACTTCCACTCCATCGACAATCCCATTTCCTCCGCGAGCTTCGCCGCGGCGCGGGCGGCGGTGGGCACGGCACTGACTGCGGCGGACGCGGTGTACGCGCAAAAGAACGCGCAGCGCGCGTTCGTCATCGCGCGTCCGCCCGGACATCACGCCGAGCGCGTGCAGGCCATGGGCTTCTGCTTTTTCAACACCATGGCGTGCGTCGCGGAGTGGCTGCGCGAGAAGCCGGGCATCGAGCGCGTGTTCATCTTCGACTTCGATGTGCATCACGGCAACGGCACGCAGCATCTCTTCGACGCGCGCGACGACGTCTATTACGCGTCGACGCATCGCTACCCGTTCTATCCCGGCACCGGCGCGGCGCACGAGATCGGCGCGGGCGCGGGTCGCGGGTTCACGAAGAACATTCCGCTGCGCGCGGGCGAAGGCGACGCTGCACTGTTGCGCGCAACGGAAGACGAGATCGTGCGGGTCATCGACGACTATCAACCCAACGCGATCCTCCTCTCCTCCGGATTCGACGCCCACCGCCTCGACCCCCTCGGCGGCATGAATGTCACTGAAGACGCATATGGCGAGTTGACGCGACGGATGGTCGAGTGCGCGGACCGCTGGTGCGACGGGCGGCTGTTCTCTTTGCTCGAAGGCGGATACGATCTCGAGGGATTGGCCGCGAGCGTGGCCAGTCATCTCGACGCAATGCAATGAAAGACCGCAAGCTCGGGCCAGTCGCCTGGATCGCCATCGGCTGCGGCGCGGTCTTCTTCTCCGTCCTCGCGTTCGTCGCGTTCATCGTCTTCGTCACCTTCGGCTCGCTGCGCAGCTCGACGCCGTACAAAACCGCGGTCGCCCTCGCGCAGAACGACGAGCGCGTGATCGCGGCACTGGGCAAGCCCATTCGCACCGGCTATCTCTTTCAGGGCTCGCTCAACACGGCGAACGGCAATAGCGACGCCACGTACAGCATCCCGCTGCGCGGTCCGAAAGGCGGCGCCATTCTCGACGTGAAGGCGCAGAAGAAAATGGACGGCGCGTGGCGCTACGACGTGATCAAGGTGACGGTGAAGGATCAGACGATCGACTTGCTCAAGATCTCGGAGTAGAGCGTCTCCAGGCGCGTGATGCGCAGCTCCTTCGAAAAGCCGTTCACGACGCGCGCGCGCGCCGCGCGTCCGACGTTCGCCGCACGCGCGGGATCTTCGATGACGTCGAGCAAAGCGCGCGTGAGTGCGGCGCGGTCTTTCATCGGAATCAGCCAGCCGACGTCGGGCGTCGACACGAGCTCGCGGTTGCCTCCCGCATCCGTCGCGATCACCGGCTTCGCCATCGCCATCGCCTCGCGAATCGTGCCGGTGATGCCCGTGCCCGCCCACGATGCGTCGACGACGACGTCGCACGACGCGAACACGTTCGGCATGTCGGTGCGGTACTCGATCGCGCTCACGTGATCGGCGACGCCGGCCGCACGCGCGTACGCCATCACTTCCTCTTTCTCGACATCGCTGCGGCAGCCGATGAGGAGGAGATGCAGCCGCGGATGTTGCGGAAGGACGTCGGAGACGGAGTCGATGAGCTCCTTCCAACCTTTCCAATCGCGGACGCCCACCTGCGCGACGACGAACCGATCTTCGCCGATCTTCTTCTCGCGCCGGAACGCGCGCGCGCTCCAGCGCGTGGGGTCGAACTGCGCGACGTCGGTGCCCGCGTAGACGACTTGCACTTTCTCGTCGGGCAGCTTGCCGCTGGCGACGATGACGTCTTTGATCTGCTGGCACACCGTGACCACGCGATCGACGCGATGCGTCCGGTACTTGCCGCGATTCCAGAGATCGAGCGGAAACGACACGCCGCGATTGACGACGAACGCGCCGACGGGATCGCGCCACGTCGCCGCGAGCGCGAGTGCATGCGAGACGCCCTTGTGGACATGGATCACATCCGGACGTTCGCTCCGGATCAAACGCCGTAACCGCCGCACGGTGGCAAAGTCGAACTGATGGCGAAACGGGAAGCCGTAGAACCGCACGTCCTTCTCCGCCGCCTTCGCCTCCAGCACCGGATCGGGCTTGCTCAGAATGGCAACCTCGTGTCCGCGCTCGCGCAGCCCCGACGCCGCCTGAAACATCTGGTGCACGGACCCAGTGTTGAATTGATTGAATTCCAGGATCTGGAAGATTTTCACGTGCGCGGAATCTATCAAACTGATGTCTGATATCGTTCCCGCCATGCGCCTCGCTGCCGCATTGACTCTCTCTCTCTCCCTCGTCACCGGATGTGCGAAAGGACAGTCGCACGAGCAGCATGGATATCCGGGTCCCGTCAGCAGCACTCCGAAAACCTCCGCCGTCGCACCAGCCATCAACTTCCCTTCGTCGCTCGCCGGCGAAGCGCAGGGCTACATCGCCATGCCCGCGGGCGCGGGGAAGAAGCCGGCGCTGATCGTCATCCCCGAGTGGTGGGGCGTGAACGATTGGGTGCGCCAGCAGACCGATCGCTTCGCCACGCAAGGCTATGTCGCGCTCGCCGTCGATCTCTATCGCGGCCACGTCGCCTCGACTCCCGACGAAGCGCATGAGCTCATGCGCGCGCTTCCCGAAGATCGCGCGAACGCCGATTTGAAAGCAGCCTTCGACTATCTCGCGTCGCGCAAAGACGTCGACGCGTCGCACATCGGCGTCATCGGCTGGTGCATGGGCGGCGGCTACGCGCTCGCGCTCGCGACGAACGAGCCGCGCCTCGCCGCGTCGGTGATCAACTACGGGCGGCTCGTCACCGATCCCGCGACCATCGCCAAAATCCATGCGCCCATCCTCGGCAACTTCGGCGCGAAGGATCGCGGCATCCCGGTCGAAGACGTGAAGGCGTTCGACGCCGCGCTGAAGAAAGCGGGCAAGGAGTCGGACATCAAGATCTATGACGACGCCGGCCACGCCTTCATCAATCCGAACAACAAGGAAGGCTACCGCGCGGAGTCGGCCGCGGATGCGCAGCAGAGGATCGATCGTTTCCTGGCCGCAAAGCTGCGTGCTAAGATTCCAAACTCTTGATTTCACACGACATCGGTAGCTGAAGGGCGGGAGGAGGACTTGCCGAACGAGAAGCACGCGCCGAAGGAGCTGAAGGTCACGGACAAGCGGATTTTCACGCCGGAGGGCGACATCCGCGACGAGTTCAAACAGGACATTCGCCCCGCTGATCCGGCAGCCGCACCACCTCCCGCGCCCGAGACGACGGCCCCGCCCCCGAAACCGGAATCGAAGAACGCCGACCGGCGTCAGGAGGCGCGTCCGCAAAGCGAAGACCGCCGCCGCACGCTCGCCGACAAGGCGGAGAATCCCGGCACTCCGTTCACGAACTTCATCGAGCCGCTCATCGCGCAGGCGTACATGTCGCTCGGCCTCCTTCGCAATCCGTATCAGCCGCAGGCGAAAATCGACACCGCCGCGGCGCGGCAGATGATCGAGATCCTCACGCTGCTCAAGGACAAGACGCAGGGCAATCTCGATCCCGATGAGAACGACTTCCTCGACACCCACCTCGGCGAGTTGAAGCTCGCGTTCGTCCAGCGTACGAAGAGCATCTGATGATCCGCCGTCTCGCCGTCGCCACGCTCGCACTCGCCGCATGGATGGCGGCGGTGGGAGTCGAGGCGCAGCAGAACTCGCCGCGCGACCTCTGGCCGCAAGCCGCGAGCGCCGCGCGCGAGAACGACTACGACGGCGCGAACAAAGGTCTCAACGATCTTCTCGCGACGGAGAAGACGCACGGCATCGACTCCTTCCCGATGTACGCCGCGACCGCGGCGGGACTCGCGAGCGCGGCCGGTCCGCAGAATCCCGAGCTCACGAACTGGGCGACGAAAGCGGCGATCGCGCTCGACCCGCGCTCTCCCGCGGTCGCATTCAGCGAAGCCGATCGCGCGCGGCGCAAGAACGACTGGCCCGGCGCGATCAAGCTCGCGCTGCAGGGATTCGCGCGCGTCTTCGGCAACTACCGCACGAACCTGCTCAGTCGCGCCGATCTTCTGATCGTCGCATCCGCAGCGATTCTCGTCACCGCGATCCTCTTCGCGATCGCGCTCTTCATCCGCTACGGACGCTCCGTCGCGCACGACTTCCGCGAAATGGTCAGTCGCCGCACGTCGGGCGGCACGGTCTCCGTGCTCGCGTTCGCGCTGCTCTTCCTGCCGCTGTTCCTCTGGCTCGGTCCGATGTGGCTCCTGCTGTACTGGTTCGTCGTCTGCTTCGGCTACGCGAGCATCGGCGAGCGCATCGCCACCGTCGTGCTGCTCGTCCTCATCGCGCTGCTGCCGCTCGCACTCGACTGGACCGCGGATCGCGTCGCCGGCGTCGACAGCCCCGTGATCATGGCCGCGGTGTCGAGCAGCACGCACGCGTATCAGCCCGAGGCGTTGCGGAGGATGCAGGAGCTGATCGGACTCGCGCCCGATCAGGCCGCGTTGCAAGTGCTCACCGGCAATCTTCTCAACTTCGAAGGCGCCGAGGATCAAGCGGAGAACTACTATCGCCGCGCCATCCAACTCAACCCGACGTATGCCGGCGCGCAGGTGAACCTCGGCAATCTCCTCTTCCTCAAGAACGAGTTTCCCGCCGCGATCAATGCGTACGAGAAGGCGGAGAAGTCGGACCCGAACCTCGCCATCGCGTATTACAACCACTCAGTCGCCGCGAGCGAGATCTACAAGTACGACCTGCAGGGACAGATGCTCGATCGCGCGCGCCGCGCGGACCGCTCGTTCGTCGAGCGCGTGACCGCGAATCCGCCGCCGCAGAAGATCGTCATGTACAGCCCGACGATCGCCGAGGCGTGGGGAGTGCGGGATCGGATCCAGAACAAGCCGGCGGTGCGCGCGCTCTTCGGCAACTACTCGACGTTCGACGCGATGAACAGCGCGTCGAATCCGCTCACCCTCGGCGCCGTGCTCGCGCTCTTGCTCGCGCTCATCCTCTGGACGCTGCGCCGCCGCAACGGATTCGCGAACGCGTGCATCAAGTGCGGACGCACGTTCTGCTACCGGTGCAAGTCCGCGCGCGAGAGCTCGACGTACTGCACGCAGTGCATCCACATCTATCTCAAGCGCGATGGCGTTTCGATCGACACGAAGCGCAAGAAGCTCGAGGAGGTGAGCGATCACCAGGCCGCGGTGCAGATTCGCAATCGCGTCTTCGCGACGTTCCTCCCCGGCTCCGCGCAGATGCTCGAGGGTCGCACGGTCACCGGCGCGCTCGGCATCTTCTTCTTCGCGCTCTTCGTGATGATCGCGATCTTCACCGGCAGACTCGCACCGGCGCTCGGCCCCGTGGCCGACGTCGCGCAACTGCTCGTGCGCATCGCGGCGATCACGGTCGCGGTCATTCTCTGGCTCACGATGTCTCTGCCCGTGTACCGGCGGAGGGCGGTCCCGTAATGGCACTCGAAGGCACACTGAGAGACTTCAGCCTCGCCGACATCCTGCAGCTCATCGGACTGCAGCGGAAGACGGGTGTGCTCACGCTGCGCGGCAAGGACGACACGGTGACCGTGACGTTCCTCGACGGAAAAGTCGTCGGCGCCGACTCGCTCAACCGCCGCCTCGAGAATCGCCTCGGCACTGTGCTCATCCGCACGGGATTCCTCACGCAGGATCAGCTCAACCGCGCGCTCGAGATTCAGAAGGAGACGCTCCAGCGCCTCGGCTTCATCCTCACGCACTACGGCATCATCTCCGCCGACTCGCTCCGCGAAGCGATTCAACTGCAGATCATGCAGGTCGTCTATCGCCTCTTCCGCTGGAAGGACGGCGACTATCACTTCTCGCAAGAGACGACGATCGAGTACGACCGCGACAACGTGACACCGATCAGCGCCGAGTCGATCCTCATGGAAGGCGCGCGGATGATCGACGAGTGGCCGATCATCGAGAAGCGCGTCCGCTCGTACGACATGGTCTTCCGCAAGAAGCTGACGGACCAGGAGATCGTGGTCGTCGGCGCGGACGAGGCGGACGACATCGACTTCGACGACGTCGCCTCGCGCCGCAAGAAGGGCGGCCTCGGCGACAAGATCCGCATCTCGCCGACGGAGAAGTGGATCTACGACATGGTCGACGGGACGATGACCGTCGGCGATATCGTCGAGGTCTCGCGCTTCTCCGAGTTCGACACGAACAAGGGCTTGTACGAGCTGCTGACGCGCGATCTCATCGAAGAGGTGCGGGGCGCGAGCGCGGCCGCGGTGCTCGCGCAGGCGACGCCGGTCGATGAGACGGAAGTCGCGGAGACGCCGGTTCCGCTGCCGCTCGTGCTCGTGCTGGTCGTGCTCGCGCTCGCGTCGATCGTGACGTCGATTCGCAATCCGCTGAACAGCCTGCGTCCGCTGCGCGGCGGCTTGTCGTCGGTCGGCTCGACGCGCAAGGCGATCTCGCTCGAGCGCATCGACATGATCGGCGACGCGCTCGAGAAGTACAGCTCCGTGAACGGCCGGCTGCCGACCGAGTTGAAGGCGCTCACACCGCACTACATCTCGCCGTCACTGCTGCGCGATCCGTGGGGTAACGAATACAAGTACCTGCAACCGGGCAACCGCTATCTCGTGATCGGGTTCACGGAGGATGGGAAGCCGGACACGGATCTGTTCCTGTCGCGCTCCGCCGGCGCCACCGCGACGAGCGCGCCATCGACGCCGGAGCGGGGCGGCATCACGTTGGATCCGAGTGTTTAGGGCGCGCAGATTTTTAAGCGCTCACTCGCCAACCCAAACGAAACCGGCGTCCGCGTGAGCGGTTCTCCATCCGCGTACACCGCCATCGCCTTCTCGCTCTCGAACGAAAACTCCCGCCCGCGCGACATCTCCACGAACGGGCTCTTCACGTGCGCACCGGTGTACGCCTTCGGTAGCGTCTTGAGCAGCTCCGCGCGCGTCGTCTCGTGCACGACGCAGAGATCGAGCAGACCGTCGTCGACGACCGCGTCCGGCGTGATGCGAATCCCTCCGCCGTACTGACGCGTGTTGCCGATCGCGGCGAACATGATGTTCACGTCGCGCGTGCCGTTCGATGCGCGAATTGACACCGGCCGCGGCGTGAAGTGCGGCAGCACGCGAAAGATCGCGTACAGATAGACCGCCGAGCCACGGAGAAACTTCACGTTGCGATTCGCGAACTCCGCGACCTCCGAGTCGAACCCGAGTCCGGCGACGCCGAGGTAGCGGAGGTTGTTGGCGAGGGCAACGTCGACCTCGCGCACGCGTCCCGACAATGCGACGTCGCACGCCGCGCGAATGTCGCGCCGCGGGATGTTCATCACGCGCGCGAAGTCGTCGCCCGAGCCCGTCGGGATCAGCGCCAGTGTTCCCTTCGCGAGATCGAACTCGCGCAGCGCGAGATTCAGCGTTCCGTCACCGCCGCACACGACCACGCGGTCGTATCCTGCGCGCGAGCTCTCGGCCGCGATCCGCACGAGATCGTCCGGACCGGTGCTCGGCTCGCAGTCGGCGCGGGCGCCGCGCGAACGGAGATATTCTTCGACCTCGCGCACGTGGCGCCGCGCGCGGCCGCGTCCCGCGGTTGGGTTGTAGATGACTTTGAGATGCACGACCGTTTCCGCAGAGTGTACCGAATGAAGAAGCTCTTCCTCGTCCTCATCATCGCCATCGGCTGTGGCAAGCCGGTCGCGGAGTCGCAGCCGCCCGCGCCCGCGGCGCAGAATGCGATCCCGCCGACCGTCAGCGCATCGCGGCGCACGCCGATCGTCGTCGTCGCGCACAACGTGCTGCCGTCCGTCGTCAACATTCAGACCGAGGCGACGATCCGCCAGCGCGCGGTCGATCCGTTCTTCGATCCGTTCGGATTCTTCGGCGGCCGCGAGCGCTCCTACACCTCGCAATCCCTCGGCTCGGGCTTCGTCTGGTCGAGCGACGGCATCATCGTCACGAACAACCACGTCGTCGAAGGCGCGTCGCGCATTAGCGTCACGTTCAACGACGGCACGCAGCTCCCCGCGAAACTCCTCGGCGTCGATCCCGACTCCGACGTCGCGGTGCTGCGCGTCGACGGCAAGAGCTTCACCGCCGCGCCAGTGGGCACGTCATCCGATCTCATGATCGGCGAGAGCGTGATCGCGGTCGGCAATCCGTTCGGCTTGAGCGGCACTGTGACGACGGGCGTCGTCTCCGCGCTCGGACGTTCCGTGCCGTCGCAGGAGCAGGGACGCACATTCACCGACTTCATTCAAACCGACGCGTCGATCAACCCGGGCAACTCCGGCGGACCGCTGCTGAACATCGAAGGCAAGGTGATCGGCATCAACGTCGCGATCTATCAAAACGCGCAGGGCATCGGCTTCGCGATTCCGGTCGACCGCGCGCGCAAGGTGATTCAGGACCTGCTGCGCTTCGGCGAAGTGCACTCGGCGTGGATCGGCGCCGTCACCGCGACGATGACGCCCGAGGAGGCGAAGCGCCTCGGACACGAAACGACGCGCGGCGCGCTCGTCGTACGCGTGTTCTCCGACTCCCCCGCCGCGCGCGCAGGACTGAAGTCCGGCGACGTGATCACCGCGGTCGCCGGCCGATCCGTCGACTCTCGTGAAGCATTCTCGACGTACACCGCGACGGTGCCGACGGGCCAACCGCTCGCGCTCTCCGTCGCACGCAACGGAGCAAGTCGCAACGTCAGCGTCACCCCCACCGACCCCCCCGGCGGCCTCGGCCTGCGCATGCTCGAAGAAGTCGCCGGATTACGCGTGGCGGATGAGCGCCGCTCGGTCATCATCGATCAGGTACTCAGCGGCACCCGGGCCGCGGAGATCGGCCTCGCGCCCGGCGACGTGATCGTGGGTGTCAACGGCGCCGAGGTCACCTCCACACGCGACCTGAACACAGAGCTCATCCGCGGCGCGGATCGGTCATCGATCGTGTTGTCCGTGCAGCGCGGGAGGTACGTGTACACCCTCACATTCCCGATGGGAGTGTGACGGGATTTGAGAATTGAGGATTGAGTGCCCGAGCAGGATTTCGACATCCTCGGCGCGATCGAAGCGGTGGAGATCATCGCAGCCGGCAGCAGCATCCGTGATCTTCGGCGCCTCGTCGAGAGTTACGGAGCCGGCCGGTGGCGTAAACTGAAAGGCATTGGAACAGTGCGTCTGTTGAACGGCGTCGTGCGGCGTGCTGAGCTCCATTGGTATGAGGCTCACGGCATCGGAAAGAAAGATTTCAAGATCAAGCGTTACATCGAATGATCATGGCTGAACACACGCGCTTCGCAGTGTGTATCAACAACTCCGGGTACGCTGCATCGCTCGAGCTGCGAAAGCTTTACGAAGTGATCGCTGATCCCGTCGCGGAACAGGACGCCATGATCCGCATCGTCGATGAATCCGGCGAAGACTATCTCTACTCTGCTGATCGATTCGTCTTCGCGCCTTTGCCGGTCGCCGTCGAGCAAGCCGTTCTCCATGCGACCGAGAATGGTGTCCGCCGCTCCAATCCACAATCCTAGAAAAGCGCCGCCTGCACCTGCTGCGCGGGAGGCACGAGCAGCACGCGCTTCTTGCGCGGTCGTCCCAGCAGCAGCCACAGGTTCGCGCGGATCCATTCCTGCGACTCGCGGTAGTACCGGAACTTGCGCTCGTGCTGGTGGAACTTGCGGTTGTGTTTTGGACCGAGCACGTGGTGCAGGTACTCGTGATAGATCACGGACTGGATGAAGAACGCCGGCACGTTCGGCGTGCTGAGAATCGGGTGGATGCGCACCTCGGTCGTCTGATGGTTGTACGAGCCGAGGCGGATCGTGCGGCGGCGTTTGCGCGAGATCTGCTGGCCCCACCGCACCGGCAGCGGCGGGTACTTCACGAAATACGTCCGATGCACCTCGTCCGCGAGCGAGACGAGATAGCGATGCGTGAGTTCGTCGAACGGGAAAAGCTGCGCGTCAGCCTTTGCGGCGGGCATCGCCGCAATTATGCGTCATCCCCGCTTCACCCGATCCATCACTTGTGAGACGTTCGCCATCGCGGCGGCGGACACGAGCGAGCCGCCGGCGGCGATCACCTCATCGCTCTTCTTCATCCCGAGCCAGATCCCCACGCCGATGCCGAGGGTCACGGCGGCGAGGGGAAATGTACGGATGTGCTCGCGCCACGCCTCCGGGAGCAGCTCCTCGATTTCGTCCAGCAAGGCTTCCGGTCCTTCCTCCACGATCTTCGCTCCGAAGGCCGCGGCTTTTTCGCGCACGTCGCCGTTCTCGTCAAAGTCGAGACCGGCCGCGGAGCGCTCGTGCTCGTCACTCGTTCGGGTTGCCATCGTTTCACTCCTCGTCATCGCGGCGCAGCAGCAGTCCGATCAGAAACCCCACGCCGACGGAGATGAGCAGCGCCTTCCCAGGATTCGAACGGACGTAGGTGCGCACCTGATCGGTGACGGCGCCGAAGTCGACGTCCTCCACCTTCTCGCGCATCGTGTTGTAGCCGTCGCGCATCGCGCCCGACGCCGCCTCGTACTTTTGCTGCGCGTAATCGCGCGCGCGGCCGAACCGGCTCGATGCGTCACCGCCTGCATCGGCTCCTGCGCTCGTCGCTCCCGGGGCGTTCGTGTTCTCGTCCATGTGACCTCCTGTTTTGCGCCGCCGACAATATCACCGGCGGTGCAGGAGAGTTGCCAATGCACCACTACAATCCCGCCCGTGCGCCTCTCGCTGCAGAACGTCTCCCACGACTACGGCTCCTCCGCCGAATCCGCCGCGGTGCACGTGCTCGACGACGTCTCCCTCGACATCGCCTCGGGCGACTTCGCGGTGCTCATGGGCGCGTCCGGCAGCGGCAAGTCCACGCTCCTCAACCTCCTCGGCGCCGTCGATCGTCCGACCAGCGGCCGCGTCTTTCTCGGCGACATCGACACCTCGTCGCTCGACGAGTCGCGGCTCACCGATCTCCGCCGCACGTCCATCGGCTTCATCTTTCAGTTCTTCAACCTCATCCCCACGCTCGACGTCTTCGAGAACGTCGCCTTCCCGCTCTCCCTGACGCGGAGACCGAAGAACGAGATCCGCACGCGCGTCGATGAAGTGCTGACGCGCGTCGGACTCGCGCATCGCGCCACGCATTTCCCGAACGAGCTCTCGGGCGGCGAGATGCAGCGCGCCGCGATCGCGCGCGCGATCGTGCATCGCCCGCCGCTGCTCCTCGCCGACGAGCCGACCGGCAACCTCGACTCGAAGACCGGCACGCAGATCCTCGAGCTGTTGCGCGAGCTCCACCAGTCGCTGCGCCCGACGATCGTCATGGCCACGCACTCCGAGCGCGCCGCCGCGTACGGCGACTACATCGTGCACGTGCAGGACGGGCGCGTGACGCGATGATCGCGCGCGCGCTCGTCATCCGCCCGCTCTTCCGCGAGAAAACGCGCAGCGCTCTGACCATCCTCGGCATCGCCGTAGGCGTCGCGGTCGTCGTCGCGATCGAGCTCGCGAATCAGAGCGCGCTGCGCGCGTTTCGCGAGTCGGTCGACGCGATCGCCGGACGCGCGAACTATCAGATCGTCCCCGACGTCGCGCCGCTCGACGAGAACGTGCTGCGCACGCTGCAGCCGCTGTGGAGCGAAGGCGTGCGCTTCGCGCCGGTGATCGACGTCGAGGGCATGCTCGAGTCGGGCGAGCCGCAGCCGATCCGCCTGCTCGCGGTCGATCTCTTCAGCGATCTCCACTTCCGCGACTATCGCTACGCGCGCATCGAGACCGCGGGCGGCACCGCGCTCGGGCAATACCTCTCGCTCTTCCGCTCCGACGCGATCATCCTGCCCGCGCCGTTCGCGCGCGAGCACGGATTGCGCCTCGGCAGCCGCGTCACGCTGAACATCCTCGCGCACCGGCGCACGCTCGTCGTGCGGGGACTGCTCGAGGCGCAAGGTCCCGCGACCGCGTTCAACGGCAACATCGCCATCTGCGACATCTCGACCGCGCAGCGCAACTTCGGCTGGGCAGGCAAGCTCTCGCGCATCGATCTGCTCGTGCCGGACGAGCGTCTCGTCGCGCGACTGAAACTGCCGCCGGGCGTGCGCATCGAGCGGCCGTCGCGACGCAACGAACGAGTCGAGAAAATGCTGCAGGCGTTTCGCGTGAACCTCTTCGCGCTCGCCGGCGTCGCGCTGCTCGTCGGCATGTTCCTCGTCTACAACACGGTGCTGATCTCGATCCTACGCCGCCGCAAAGACGTCGGCGTCTTGAAGACGCTCGGCGTGTCCGCGCGACAGATCTTCGCGGCGTTCGTCGCGGAGGGGCTCCTGTTCGGACTCGCCGGCTCCGCGCTCGGCATCGCGCTGGGCGTCGCACTCGCGTCGAGCATCCTCGGCGCCGTCGGACAGACGATCAACGCGCTGTACGTGCGCTCGCAGCCGCAGTCCGTCGCCCTCACGCCCGGCGTCATCGCCCTCGGCGTCGCCGTGGGCACGCTCCTCTCCGTGCTCTCCGCGCTGCAGCCCGCGCTCGAAGCCGCGCGCGTGCGGCCGAACGCGATGATCCGTCCCGGCCTGCAGCAGCGCATCGCCAATCCGCGACGCCTGCTCGTGCTGGCGATCATCTGCTTCGCCGCGGGCGCGCTCGTCTCGCGCATGCCGCCGATCCGCGGCATCGCCGTCGCCGGATACGCGGCGGTGCTGCTCGTTGTCGCCGGCTTCTCCTGTCTCGCACCCGCGATCGTGCGCGGAACCTCGCGCGCGCTCTCGCCGATTCTCGAGCGCACGTTCGGCATCGTCGGACGACTGGCGGCAGTGTCGCTGCCCGCGTCGCTGCGCCGCACCTCCATCGCCGGCGCCGCGCTCTCGCTCGCGACCGGAATGATGGTCGCCGTCGCGTTGATGGTCGGCAGCTTCCGCGAGACGGTGCGCATCTGGGTCGATCAAACCGTGCAGTCGGACCTGTGGCTGCGGCCGTCGAAGGGACTCTCGAACGCTCAGGTCGCGGTGTTTCCGCCGTCGATCGCGCGCGACGTCGCGAAGATGCCGTTCGTCGCCGCGGTCGATCCCATTCGCGGCAAGGACATCGTCTATCGCGACTCCATCGTCGCGATGGGCAGCGGCGACTTCTCCGTCGCCGCGCACGCGGGAGGACTGCCGATGCTGCGCCCGCGCTCGACGAACGACGCGTTGTCCGAGGCGAGAAGAAGAAACGGAGTCGTGGTGTCGGAATCGTTCGCGACGAAGTTCGGGAACCAAGTCGGCGACACGATCATCATCCGCGGCATTCGCTTCCCCATCACCGGCATCTATCGCGACTACTCGAACGACCGCGGCGTCATCGCGATGGACCGCGCGCTCTTCATCCGCACGTTCGGCGACGATCGCATCAACACGCTCGTC
>DATELS010000304.1:0-2048 GCA_035276365.1 Thermoanaerobaculia bacterium | reverse complement strand
CCGAGCTCATCGAGAACCTCGAGAACAAAGCGGTGCGCTGCTACGCGTGCGGGCATCGCTGCAAAATCCTCAACGGCCTCAACGGCATCTGCAAAGTGCGCTTCAACGAGGACGGCGTGCTGCGCGTGCCGCGCGGTTACGCCGCTGCGCTGCAGGTCGATCCGATCGAGAAGAAGCCGTTCTTTCACGCGTATCCCGGCGCGCTCGCGCTGTCGTTCGGCATGCTCGGCTGCGACTATCACTGCGGCTACTGCCAGAACTGGGTGACGTCGCAGGCGCTGCGCGATCCGGCCGCGATCGCGCCGCCGATGGACGTCGAGCCCGCGGACCTCGTGCGTCTCGCGAAGAAGCACGGCGCGAAAGTGATCACCTCGACCTACAACGAGCCGCTCATCACCTCGGAATGGGCCGTGGAAGTCTTTCGCGAGGCGAAGGCCGCGGGACTCATCTGCTCGTACGTCTCGAACGGCAACGGCACTCCGGAAGTGCTCGACTACATCGCGCCGTACGTGACGATGTACAAGGTCGACCTCAAAGGCTTCCACGACCGCCACTACCGCGACCTCGGCGGCACGCTGCAGCCCGTGCTCGACACGATCAAGGGACTGAAGCAGCGCGGCATCTGGGTCGAGATCGTCACGCTCGTCGTGCCCGGCTTCAACGACTCCGATGAAGAGCTGACCGGCATCGCCGAGTTCCTGGCGGGCGTCGACGTTGACATCCCGTGGCACATCACCGCGTTCCACAGCGACTACAAGATGGACAACCCGAACACGACCGCCGCGCATCTCTGGCGGGCGTACGAGATCGGCAAGCGCGCGGGACTGCGCTACATCTATCCGGGCAACATCCCCGGCGCGTTCGGCGACAAGGAAGGCACGCACTGCCCGCGGTGCGGCACGATCGTCATCGGACGCACCGGCTTTCGCGTGACGTCGTACACGCTCGACGACGCAGGCAAGTGCCCGAAGTGCGCGACGCAAATCCCGGGCGTGTGGGGCGACGCGGTCGTCGGCCGCAGCGGCGTGCCGCGCGCGCTGGCGCTGTAGTACTCTTCGCGCCCGCTGCATGTCCGAGCTCGTCGAAGTCGCACACACCTCCACCCTCCCCGTCGGCCGCGCGAAGGCGTGCAATGTGAATGGACGAACGATCGCGCTGTATCACACGAGCGGCGGCTGGTTCGCGACGGACAACACCTGCCCGCATCGCGGCGGACCGCTGGCGGAGGGGGACCTCATCGGAAACGAGATCACGTGTCCGTGGCATCTGTGGAGCTTCGACGTCGCGACCGGCGCCTGCATGGGAAATCCGGAGATCGCCGTCGAGACGCATGAGGTGCGCGTCGAGGATGAGCGCGTGCTGGTGAGGGTGCCGTGAACGTCAAGCCGCTGCGCCACATCGATCTCTACAGCAGCGCGGGCAAGCTCGAGACGCTGTATCGCGAGCTGCAGGATCCCGCCGCGGGCGCCGTCGTCTGCCATCCGCTGACGACGCACGGCGGCACGCTGCACAACAAAGTCGTCTTCCGCGCCGCGCGCGGATTGGAGTCGGCGAACGTGGCCACGCTGCGCTTCAACTTTCGCGGCGCCGGCGCGAGCGGCGGAAAGTTCGACGCGGGCGACGGCGAGCAGGACGACGTCACCGCCGCGATCGAGTGGACGAAGTGGAAGCATCCCGGCAAGAAGCTCATCGTCGGCGGCTTCTCGTTCGGCGCGTGGGTCGCGAGCCGCGTCGCGTGCGAGCGTCCGGACGTCGACGCCGTATTTCTCATCGGCACGCCCGTCAACAAGTACGACTTCACGTATCTCCGCCACTGCGAGAAGCCGATGCTCTTCCTCCACGGCACGCAGGACGAGCACGGCGACGTCGCGAAGCTCGAGAAGGTCGTGCAGCACGTGCGCAACGCGGAGAGCGTGATCGTCACCGGCGCGGATCATTTCTTCACGAAGCAGCTCGAGGCGGTGGAAGAGACGATGCGCGCGTGGGCGGAAGAACTCATCGCAGGCTGACGCCGTCAGCAATTCACTGACACAGCCGTCAGCGCATTC
>DATELS010000303.1:0-5173 GCA_035276365.1 Thermoanaerobaculia bacterium | reverse complement strand
TGGCTGCGCCGGCGGTCCAACCGCCCTCCTTCGCGTCTGCGCCGACACGCCCGCCGCCAGCACCACACACAAGAGCCCCGGAATCACTCGCCTCATCGCAGCCTCCTTTGTCGTGCTGCGATGTTCGCGCGACGCGGCGCGGCGATGCTTCACCGCGATGCAATCTGTTTGTAAGCGATGTAATTAGAAAAGCTCGCGGAAGACGTTCGGCACCGGCGCGGTGAAGACGACATGCTTGCCCGTCATCGGATGATCGAAGCCGAGGAGCTTCGCGTGCAGGCCGAGGCGGCCGAGGGGATTGATGGTGCTGCCGTACATGCGATCGCCGACGACGGGATGTCCCGCCTCCGATAAGTGAGTACGGATCTGGTTCTTGCGCCCCGTCTCCAGCGTGATCTCGAGCATCGAATACTTCGCATTGCTCTGAATCGTGCGGTAGTGCGTAACCGCGGGCTTCGCGTCCGGATGCGCGTCGACGCTCTCCATCCGCAGGTCGCGTCGCTCGCGCAGATTCGAGCGGATCGTGCCGGACGGCGGATCGATCGCGCCTTCGATGATCGCGATGTACACGCGATCGACGTCGTGCGCGGCGAACTTCTCCTTCAGCGCCTCGCGCGCGTCGAAGTGCTTCGCGAAGACGAGGACGCCCGAGGTCTCGCGATCGAGGCGATGCACGACGTGCACGCGTTCCTCGCCTTTCTGCTTCAGATATTGATTGAGGTACGCCTGCGCGGTCGTCTCGCGCTCGCGCTCCGTCGCCACCGTCAGCAGCCCATGCGACTTGAGCACGACCAGCACGTCATCGTCCTCGTGCAGAATCGCGAGGCCCGGAGGCAGCGCGATCTGCACCGACTTCTGCGCGACGTCGATCGCATCATCAGCCTCGAGCGCGCGTCGCGCGTTCTTCTCGATCTCGCCATTCACGCGCACGCGTCCCGACTGCAGCATCTGCCGCAGCGTGGTCTTGCTCGCGTCGGGATAAAACGCGGCGAGCGCGTCGAGCAGCGACGCCGGCTCGCGCACGGTGTGCCTCATGACCGCACGATACAATCGCGCGGCGGAGGCACGCCACCATGGATTACCAGATCACCGGCGACGTGATGCAGGCGCTCGAGATCAAGCTGCGGCAGGGCGAGGAAGTGTTCGCCGAAGCGGGCTCGATGCTGTACATGGGACAGGGCATCGACCTGCAGGCGCGCATGCAGGGCGGCGTGATGAAGGGACTGATGCGCAAGTTCCTCGCGGGCGAGTCGATGTTCATGAGCATCTTCCGCTGCAATGCGCCCGAGGGAAAGATGGCGCTCGCGAATCCGATCGCGGGAAAGATTTTTCCCGTGCAGCTCAACGGCAACACCGTGCTCGCGGAGCGGAACGCGTATCTCTGCGGCATCGGCAACATCGATCTGTCGATCGCATTCACGAAGCGCTTCGGCGCGGGACTCTTCGGCGGCGAAGGCTTCATCCTGCAGAAGCTGACCGGACACGGACTCGTGTTCCTGCAGGCGGGCGGCAACATCCTCGAGTTCACGCTCGCGCCGGGCGAGCAACTGCGCGTCGACACGGGCTGCATCGTGTCGATGGAGGAGAGCGTCCGTTACGACATTCAATTCGTCGGCGGCTTCCGCAACGCGCTGTTCGGCGGCGAGGGTTTGTTCTACGCGCTCTTGAATGGACCGGGAAAAATCGTGCTGCAGACGCTCCCCTTTAGCCGCTTCGCGAACCGCGTGGCGGCGGCGATGGGCGGGCGGCGCGACGAGTCACGCGGGATCGCCGGCATCGGCGGCAAGATTCTCGGCGACATCATTTCCGATTGATTTCCGCACCGCGATAGGAATACAACTACATCCGGCCCGAAACAACCCAGGGAGGGAACGGATGCTCCGGATTCCGGTGCAGTCGCGTTACGGCAATTTCGCTCTCGTCGTCCTCGGTATCCTCTACGCGATCGGCGCGCTCACGGTGCTGACGCTCTTCATCATTGATGTCCGCGATGCTGCGGCGCGCCTCGACCGGCTGATGCAACTCGGGCTCGTCGTCGCCGCAGCCTATGGCGTCTGGCTCACCATCAACGCGCTCCACAACCTCGGCGTGCACGTCACGCCTGCTCGGCGCGATCGAAGAGCTGCTGCAGCGCGGTCGTGATCTCGCCGCGGCGGCTGTTGCCGATGATGCGGCCGTCGATCTCGGAAACGGGCATCACGCCCTGAGTCGTGCTCGTGATGAACGCCTCGTCGAGGTCGAACAGCTCGGCCTCGCGCAGCGGACGCTCGTCGACGCGGATCTTCGCCGCGAGCGCGAGACCGATGACGCGATCGCGCACGACGCCGGGCAGGATGTGGTCATCGAGCGGATGCGTGACGAGGTGTCCGTTCTTGACCGCGAAGAAGTTCGAGCTCGCTCCCTCGCGCACGAATCCCTCCGCCATCAGGATCGCCTCGTCCGCGCCGTTGCGCTGCGCGTGCTTCTTCGCGATCGCGTTGCCGAGGAGGTTCACGGACTTGACGTTGCAGAAGTTCCAGCGGTGATCCGTCGTCGTGACGATGCGAATCCCGCGCTCTTTTTTCGCCGCGTCGGGAAAGGTGAAGCGGCGCGAGTACGCGATCCTCGTCGGCGTCGCGTTGTCCGGCCAGAAGTGCGCGCGCTCGGACACGCCGCGCGAGATTTGAATGTAGACGATGCCGTCCGCGAATGACGTGCGATCGAGGAGCTCGCGGACCATCGACTCGAAGTCGGTCGCCGTCCACGCGAGCGAGATCTCGATGGTGCGCATCCCCTGCTCCATGCGCTTGAAGTGATCGAGCAAAAAGATCGGACGCTTGCCGGCGAACTTGAAGACTTCGTACACGGCGTCGCCGAATTGAAAGCCGCGATCTTCGACGCGCAGCACGGGCTCGTCGGTGGTCGTGAAGCGGCCATTGAAGTAGAGGACGTCGGCCATCGTCAGACCTCGATCGCCTTCACGACGACGATCGTGCGGTCGTCTTCATCGTCGCGTCCCCACTTCTTCACGCGCGCGAGCACTTCCTTGCCGATCTCCTGCGCGGTGCGCGCGCGATTCGCCTTCACGATGCGGATGAGGCGATCGGTGCCGAACTCGCGATCCGTGCGGTCGTGTGCCTCGATGATGCCGTCGGTGTAGAGGCAGAGGAGATCGCCCGCCTCGAGCTTCGCGTAGCCACGCGTGTACGTCGCGTCGGGAGTCGGCCCGAGGACAGGGCCGCCGTTGCGCAGCAACTCGGTTTTGCCATTTTTTCTGAGCAAAAACGGGGGATTGTGGCCGGCGTTCGAGTAAATGAGGATGCCTCCGGTTTCGAGCTCGCCGTAGAAGAGCGAGACGAATTTCGTCGTGAGACGGCCGCGATGAATGATGTGGTTCAGCTTCTCGATCGTGCGGATGATCTTGAAGTCGCGATCGGTGGCCATGCGCAGTCCCATGTAGACGTCGCGCACGACGAGCGCCGCGGGCAAGCCGTGGCCGGAGCCGTCGGCGATGGCGAGTCCGAGGATGTTGTCGGAGACGGGGATGAAATCGTAGAAGTCGCCGCTGACGATCTCCGCGGGCACGGTGCGTCCCCAGATGTCGTAGCCGGCGTATTGCGGAATGCGCTGCGGCAGGATGGACTGCTGGATGCGCTGCGCCTCGACGATGAGCGACTGGTACCACTGCGCGCGAATCTTCTGGTTGATGACGTAGCGAATGAGGTTGAGCGAGAAGAGGATGTCCTCGCGCCGCAGCTCGTTCGAGACGTTGAAGCTGACGATGTAGTCTTCGTCGCCGACGGAGATCGCGCAGAAGCGATCGGCGCCGAGCCGGCTTTCGAGGACGGGATCGACGCCCGGATCGGTCGGATCCATGACGACGATGCCGTTTTCGAGCACGAGTTCGACGGGCTTGTAGTCGAGCGGCACGTCGATGCCGAGCGGCCCTTCGTGCACGAGCCCGAACCGCGTCACGAGCTCGTACGAGTCGTCGCGCTTCTCGTACACGCGCCCGCCCGTGATCCCGAGCTGATCGCGAAAGTTGCTGGCGATGGTCTCGGCGATCTGCCCGACGGTGGTGGAGAGGGAGTCGGAGGTGTCGATCTGCTCGAGAGTGCGCTCGACCTGGGTGAGGAGGCGTTTGTAATCCATCTAGCGCCGATTGAGACGTGCGATGCGCGCGTCTTCGTACCGCTCGCGATCCGCCCATAGCTCTTCGGACGAACGAAACTTTTGCACCCCGCGCGGGATGCCGAGCGGACCAGGGAGCGTGCCGAAAAAGCGCCTCATCGAGCGCATACGCTGGGCGACCGGAACATGGGCGTTCATCTCCCACGCTTCGGGCATGTCTTCGATCCGCCTGTATTTCCAGACCGGCACTACTCCTCCCCCAGCGAAAACTTCCGACGCAGCGCTTCAGCGTCGATTCGGTCTTTATGCCTCACAGTATGACGCTTCATGTCGTAAAGCTGCGGGGCCGTGACCACGCGGATCGGCACGCTCTCCAATTCGTGCGACGAAAAAATCGGCGTCTTCGGTGTTTCGAACGATTCCGTGCACGATCAGCGCGACCGCGCCGAACGCGATGTACTGCACGCCTTCATCATTCATCGCTCTGACAATCGCGAGCAGTTCCTCGGCGTCGATCATCGCTACTTCAACTCTACCCCATCCACCTCATACGGCACCTTCACCCCCATCGCGCCGAGCACGGTCGGGTACACATCGCCGATGTACGGCGCGCGAGTGCTCGTCAACTTGCGGTTCGTGAAGAAGATGCCTTTCACGATCTCGGGGTCGACGGAGCAGTGGTCGCCGCTCCAGACGCGCTTGTTGTCGTCGAAGAGGGCTTTGGGGATGCCGCCGAGGGAGGTTTGCCAGGAGACGCGGTAGCCGTCGTTGTTCATCACGAAGAGGTCCGGGATCATGTTCGGATCGAATTTTTTGTACGCCTCTTCGCGCGTGAGCACGCGGCGCACGGGGTGTTCGTTCGTTTCGGGATCGACCATCTGCACGAGGCGCGTTTGCAGCTCTTTTTTCAGTGCGTCATATTCGGCGCCCGGCTCGACGATGCCATGGGCCTCGCGGCCTTTCAGGTTGACGTACACCTCGCCGAGGCCCATTGCGTAGGCGCGGGTCTTCGACCAGTCGACGTTCTCCCAGAACTGACCCTGGTCGAAGAGCATCTCCACGT
>DATELS010000302.1:0-7389 GCA_035276365.1 Thermoanaerobaculia bacterium | reverse complement strand
AGGACGAAGTACAGGTGCTCGTTGACGGCGCGGAGATTCACGATCCGTTTCACGTCAAAGACCTCTCGCGCGCATTCAGCACGATCGACGCGGAAGCCGTGGGCAGCGTCGACGTGCTGAGCGGCGGCTATCCCGCGGAGTACGGCGGGCGCATGAGCGGCGTCGTCGACATCGACACGACCTCGCCCGACGAAACGCGACAGGAGCTCGGCATCAGCCTTCTCAACGCGCGCCTGCTGTCGCAGGGCACGTTCAAGGACTCGCGCGGCTCATGGCTCGTGTCCGTGCGTCACGGCTACCTGCGCGAGGTGCTGCGCATGCTCGACGACGCCGCCGAGTTCGATCCGCAATACGAAGACGTCCTCGGCAAAGTGCAGTGGACGCTCGGCGACTCCGCCGTCGCGTCGGCGCACGTGCTGATCGCGCACGATCATCTCGAGCTCCACGAGGATCCGGCGACGGACGCGAACGCGCGCTACAACGATCGCTACGCGTGGCTGAACGTGCGCGGGTCGCTCACGCCGAAGCTGTTCGCGCAGAGCGTGCTGTCGTACGGCTCGCTCGCGCGGCGCCGCGACGGACACTTCGTCGATGAAGGCGGCAATCAAACCGGCGCGCTCGACGATCGCCGCGACGCGCGCATCTTGTCGCTGAAGAACGACGCGACGTTCGATCTGTCGCCGCGCAACGTGCTGAAGTTCGGCGCGACGGGGAAGCATTCGACCGCGACGTACGACTACGAAGGCTCCGCCCGCGTCGACGTCTCCAGCTACAACCTCGGTGCCCCTCCGTTCATCGTCAATCGTTCCGTGCACGTGCAACCGACGCGCGACGAGGTGTCCGCGTACGCCGCCGATCGCGTGCGCGTGTCGCCGCGCGTGGTCGTCGAGGCGGGTGTGCGCGCGGATGCCGGGCTCGATCCGCGACTCAACATCGCATGGACGCCGACGGCATCGACCGCGCTACGCGCGGCATGGGGCATCGTGCATCAGGCGCCGCGCATCGACGAGTTGCAGGTCGAGGATGGAGTGTCGGACTTCGGCCCCGCACAGCGCTCGGAACATCGCGTCGTCGGCATCGAGCATCTCTTTCGCGGTCGCGTGCACGCGCGGCTCGAGCTCTATGACAAATCGATGTCGCACCTCCGCCCGCGCTACGAGAACGCGTTCGACAGTCTTCTGCTTTTCCCCGAGCTGCGCGCGGATCGCGTGCGCATCGCGCCCGAACGCGCCACCGCGCGCGGCGCGGAACTGCTCGTGCGTACCGACTCTGCATCGCGCATCAGCGGCTGGTTGAGTTACACGATGGCGTCGGTGAGCGACATCATCGACGGCGTCGACGTGCCGCGCTCGTGGGATCAGCGGCAGGGTCTGACGTTCAGCGTGAACCTGCGACAGGGCGCGCACTGGAACGTGAACCTCGCCGGCACGTTTCACAGCGGCTGGCCGACGACGCCCGTCCTCGCCCACCTCGCCAACCACCAGGTCATCAGCTCCCTCGGCCCCCGCGGCACGACGCGCCTTCCCGCATACCACCGCGCCGACCTGCGCGTGAGCCGCTCCGCCGGCCCGCTCACGCTGTTCGTCGAAGTCCTCAACGTCTTCAACAACGAGAACGTCACGCGCGTCGACGGCTTCGACTTCAACGTCGACGCCAACGGCAACGTCACCGCCATCCCGCGCTACGAGTCCGTGCTCACCGTCCTCCCGTCGTTCGGCGTGACGTGGCGGTTTTAACGAGACGCATCATTTGAACAAATGCTTCTGCACCTTCCCGAGCGCGGTGCGCGGGATCGAGTCCACCTGCACGAACTTCCGCGGCACTTTGAACGAGGCCAGTTGCTCGCGGCACACGCGTTCCAGCGCCGCCGGATCGAACTCGCCGACGATGTACGCGACCGGCACCTCACCGCGTACCTCGTCCGGCATGCCGGTCACCGCGGCTTCGCGCACGCCTTCCTGTTCCAGCAGCAATTCCTCGATCTCGCGCGGGTAGATGTTGAAGCCGCCGGAGATGATCAAGTCGCTGCGGCGGCCGAGGAGAGTGAGGTAGCCGTCGGAGGAGATCGAGGCGAGATCGCCGGTCGGGAAGAAGCCGTCGGACGTGAATGGATTCGGACGCCGCCAATAGCCCGCGAACACGTTCGGGCCGCGCACGAACAGCTCGCCGTCTTCGATCCGCACCGACACGCCCGGCAGCGGGAAGCCCACCGTCCCCGCGCGACGCTCGCCCACGTACGGATTGCTCGCCGTCATGAACGTCTCCGTCATTCCGTAGCGCTCGAGAATCGTGTGGCCGAAGCGCTCGCGAAACTGCTCCAGCACATGCGCCGGCAGCGGCGCCGAGCCGGAGACGAACAGGCGCATCGTGCGCGCGATCTCCGGCGGCATCTCCAAAAGGCGCACGTACATCGTCGGCACGCCGAAGAACAGCGTCGGTTGGAAGTCGATAAACTCACGCGTCGCCGTCGCGTGCTCGAAGCGTTCGAGCAGGCGCATGCGACAGCCGCTCACGAGCCATGTGTGCAGACCGTTGCCGAGGGCGTGGATGTGGAAGAGAGGGAGGGCGAGGAGGAAACGGTCGCGCTCCGTGATCTGCCAGCACGTCGTGAGACTCACCGCGTTCGACGCGAAGTTGTTGTGCGTCAGCACCGCGCCTTTCGACGCGCCCGTCGTGCCCGACGTGTAAATGATCGCGGCCGGCGTGTCGCCATCGAGATCCGCGATCGGACGCGATGCATCCGCCGACGGCTCGATCAGATTCTCCGCCGTGATCACCTCGCGCGGCTCCGCGTCCGACGTGATGTGCGCGATCTCGCGCTCGCGGTAGAGGATGTTGATCGGCACGAAGATCACACCGGTCTTCACGCACGCGAGAAAGAGATCGATCAGCTCGATGCGATTCGCGAGGTAGACGCACAGCCGGTCGCCCTTGCGGAATCCGCGTGCGAGCAGCGCGTGCGCGATGCGGTTGCTCCGCGCCTCGATCTCGCCGAACGTGTACGTCTCGCCGAGCCACTCCAGCGCCGGCTCCTGCGCGCGCGCGATGAGCGACAGATCGAACAGAGGAAGGAGATGCATCCGCCGGCGGCGAATGATCTCACACGAAGTAATCGCAGCAGGCGTCGCCGACCTTGAACGGCGCCGCTGCATTCTTCAACTCATCGCTCTGCGCGTATCGATCCGCGACCTGATCCTTCACCGCCGTCACCAGCTTCGGATACGGCACATGGAACTGCCCGCGATTGAACGAGTCGACGGTGTCCGTCGACGCCATCGCCGCGACGCCCTTCTTCGTCATCAGCTTCAGCGCCTCGTGCGGCGTCGCGTTGTGACTGCCGTGATGGCCGACCTTGTAGAAACTGATGTCGCCGAGGATCGACGACCACGAGTCCTGCCACGAAAGCCAGTTGCCCCACTGCGCGTCGCCTGGGAACAGCAGCGTCTTTCCGCCGAACTGCAGCAGCAGCGAGAGACTCGTGTTGTTCAGATAGTTGTCGACCGACAGCGCGAGCGCCTGCAGCGGAATCGCGAGCTGCCGCACGAGCAGCGCGCGCTCGTCCTTTCCGAGCTCGCCGTCCTGCACGCACCAGTTCAGCGTGAACGGCGAGAACTTCCCGTCCGTCAACTCGCCCTCGTCCGTCAGTCCATACAACTGCGCCTCGGGCGGATTCATCTTGCTGAGAAACTTCGGATCATCCGCCGGCGCGAGCACGCTCACCGTCAGTCCCTTGATCCCGCCCGCGTTCTTCATCACGTCGCCGGCGCGCAGATACTTCGTGCGACTCTTGTCGCCGAAGCCCGAGCGCAGCAGATCGAGCGCCTTCGCGTTGTTGCCCGTCTGCGAGCGTCCCTTCGCCGCGCCGACCGCGTTCAGCGCCGCCCACTGCACGATCGGATCGGCGTTCGCGCCAAGCTTCTGCACGTGCGCGTCGAGCAGCGACGCCAGCTTCGCGGTCTTCGTGTGCAGCACCTTCGCCTTCGGATCCGAAAGGTCCTCGAGCCACGGCAGCCACACCTCGCCGATCTCCATCCGCTTGAACGTCTCCGCCTCGGTGCCGAAGCCGCTGATGTGATCCGCGTGCGCGTGCGTCGCGATCACGACGTCGAGCTTCCCGCCTGTGTCCTTCTCCATCGCCGCCACGGCTTCCGCCAGGCCCTTGAACTTGCTCTGCGCGTGCACGCCGCAGTCGACGAGGATGTGCCGCTTCTTCTTCCCGTCCGGAATCGTGACGAGAAAACAGTCGCCCATGCCGACGCGATACATCCGCACGCGTACTTTGCCGTTGCCGTTGCCGTTCGCTTTCTTCGCGCCCATGTCAGGCCCCCCGGTGAATCGACGCGAGCGCCATGGCCGCGCCGGTTTGCATCGTGTAGTTCGAGAGTGGCGAGAGATTCATCCCGTCGCTCGCGCGTCGCTTCTGCTTGTCTCTGCGATCGTGCGAGCTGAGTCGCTTCACGATCACGAACTTCGGCGTGCCGCACGCGTCGAAGACGACGGTCGAGCCACCGCTGAACTTCTGATCGGGAAAATCCGGATCGAGCGCGACACTGCGCACGATGTGCGCGATGAACTCGACCTGCGGCCGTTGATCGCCCGCGCGCAGCACCGCGTGTACCGCGTGCACGACGCCCGCTTCGACGACGCAGTCGCAGGTCACGGCGGTATGCGTCCTTTCGACGCAGAGGCCGAAGTGATACGGCTTCGCGCGCACGACGTACTCGACGAGGTCGCGGTTCTCCTTCTGATTCTGCAGCGGATCGACGATGTTGAACGCCAGCTCGGGAACGGACGGCGTCCCCGGCTCGGGCGCATTCCAGATCAGCGACTCCTCCGCGAGCGACAGCACGTTCTCCGGAAGAATGCCGCGCGCGGAGAACGCGTGGATCAGCGCCTCGCGGTAATCGTGAGCGTCCGTGCGATAGAGCTCGGTGTCCGAGGTGATGAGGGCGCGGAGGAATTCGCCGAACGTGATGTCGACCGGCGGACAGTAGTCGAGCGCGCGGATGCACATCGTCGAGAAGTGTTCCGCCGTGCGCGCGACCTCGTGCGCGAGCCGGTTGATGACGTCCGGATGCAGCTCGCCCGAGCCGCCCGCCGCGGCGCGCGCGACTTGCATGATGTCCGCGGTGCGCTCCATGAAACAACTGAAGAACGCATCGAACACCGCCGCGACGAGCACCGCCCCGCGATCGTGCGGCTCGGTCGCGTTCTTCAGCGCGCACGGATCGGGAGGGATGCCGAGGGCGGAGCGCAGCGCGGCGCGGCGTCCCATCGACTCGCCGAATTGCCGCGCCAAATCGAGCAGCGGATTGTCCTCCGGCATCTCGCCGACGATGAAGACGGTTTTCTTCGGATCGCTATTCGTTGCGCCGCGCGGCTTCAAGTCGAAGCGATGCAGCACTCCGCCCGTGCGGCGCAGCGTGTCGCTGACGACGTGCTCGAAACTGAAATGCTGGAAGAGCGCGACGATATCCGCGAACGCTTCGTGGAATGCGGGCACGTCGGGATTGCTCGCGTCCATGAAGCCGGAGCGGATGGTGTCGATGATGGAGTGCGTGGTCTCGTGCGCGATGATGTCGTGCGAGAGGCACGTGAACACGGTGCCGCCGGGCAGACCCGTGCCCGCATCGTCCTCCGACGCGCGGAAGTATCCGAAGAGCAATGCGCCGAGCTCGCGCGAGTAGAACGCGTTCGGCTCGTTCATCGCGTGCGGAAAAACGCGCAGCACATTGCACTTGCCGTCGTCGAAGCTGTAGTGAATGTCGCGGCCGAGGGCGCGCTCGAAGACGGCGATAGTCCGCATGGCGACGGCGTAGACCATCTGCTGATGAAAGCGCGGATCGGATTCGCTCGGCTCGAGTCCGCCTTCGACGAGCAGCGCCGGCGCATTGATCGGGATCGGTTTGTAATAGATGTCGTTCGACGCGTCGAAGTCGATGACGTGAAGCTGCGCGCCTTTCATCCCGTCCGCAAGCGGCTCGTACTTCACGCGCGCGACCATGTAGTTGCCGAGGCGGCGTCCGCGGCTCGGGTCGAAGGCGTAGATGCGCAGCGCGCGGTACGCGGGAGGATTCTCGAGCGGCGGCGTTTCGCGCACGAGCGGCGAGTCGGTGGTCGTCTTCGCCGACACCGCGGGCATGGGCGGCGGCGGCGGAGTGATGATGGGAATCGGCGGGCCGGCGGGCACGCGGGTACGGCGCGTCGAGGTGGCCATATGGAGTCTCCTGAAAAGGGAGAGCCGCCACGAAGGAAATCCCTACCTTCACCTGCGTGCTAGGCTCGCGAGATGGACGCGCGCCGCGATGTGTTCGAGCATGCGAAGAAGATGTGGGAGGCGGGACTCGTGGTCGCGTCGGCGGGGAATGTCAGCCGTCGCGTGGACGCCGCGCGCATCGCGATCACGCCGACCGGCGTGCCGTACGAGTCGATGTCGCCCGATGAGATCGTGCTCGTCGATCTCGAGTCCGGACACGCGGTCGACTCGACACGCGAGCCGTCGTACGAGTTGCCGATGCATCTCACGATTTTTCGCTCGCATCCCGAGGTGCAGGCGATCGTGCACACGCACGCGCCGTTCGTGACGACGCTCTCGGTGCTCCGCCGCCCCCTCCCTCCCGTCATCGACGAGATGGTCGTCCACCTCGGCGGCACGATCGAAGTCGCGGAGTACGCGTTCACCGGCACGGATGCCGTCGGGACGAACGTCGTCCGCGCCCTGGGCGACCGCAACGGCGTGCTACTCGCGAACCACGGCAACGTGTGCACCGGACGGACGCTGTCCGAGGCGCTGCATGTGGCGATCGTGATGGAGGCGTGCGCGCGGATCTACGTGCAAGCCCTCGCCCTCGGCGAGCCCGTGCCGCTGCCGAATGAATCGATCGCGGCCGGGCGGAGGATGTTCGAGGGGAAGTATCGCGCGTGACGCGCTACATCGTGTTCTTATCCGTCGGGTAACCCAAACGCTCCCACGCGTGCAACCCACCGTACAGCGCGGCGACGTTGTTGATGCCGTGTGCTTTCAGGACGAGCGCCGCACCGGCGCTCGATTCTTCGTCGGGTCACGTACAGTACAGGACGATCGGCTTGCCCTTCGGGATCATGTCGATCTGTCCTTCGATCGCGGCGAACTGCATGTGCAGCGCGCCGCGGATGTGCGACGCCTTGTACGACATCTCGTCGCGGACATCGATCACCGTCACTTCGTGGCGGTCCCACTTCGCCTTCAAATCCTCGGGGGCGATGCGCTCCACCGAGCTCTTGTCGCCCTCGACCACCGGCGGACGCAATGGAACGGGCGGCGTCGTTGCGTTGGTCGCGGTCGTCGACGTGACGGGCGGCGGCGTGTTGCTCGCCGATGTTGCGGTCAGCGTGGACGTGTCGAGGGAT
>DATELS010000301.1:0-9821 GCA_035276365.1 Thermoanaerobaculia bacterium | reverse complement strand
TGGCAGGGCGGCGTCCCGCCGCCCGTTCGCGAGCACGGCGGCGAGGACGCCGCCGCGCCAGCCGGCGAGACGCCGGCGGTCCTCCTCTACAATCGTTCCTCATGCTCGGCGCCTATCGCTGGAATCCGTCCGCCCTGCCGTGGGTGGTCGTCGGGCTCGCGCTCTTTGCGCTGGCGGGGGTGATCTACAGCCGGCAGCGGGCCTCACGTGTGGCCGTCCTCTTCTGCGCGATGATCGTCCTCGTCGGGCTCTGGTTCATGGGCTTCACCGGCATGCTCTCCGCGACGCGCGCCGAAGTCGCGGACGTGTGGGCGCGGCTCGCGCTCGCCGCCGTCGCCTTCCTCCCCGCGGCCATCTACGACTTCACCGCCACCGCCCTCCGCCTCCCCTCCAACCGCGCCATCTACGTCCGCATCGCGTGGATCCTCTCCCTCGCGTTCTCGCTCATCGCCCTCTTCACGCACGGCCTCATCGGCGGCGTCCATCCGCATCCGTGGGGCTGGTATCCCTTCGTCGGACCCGTCGCGCCACTCTTCCTTCTTCTCTTCCTCGCCGCGCTCATCGCGCAGGTCATCGAAGGCGTCGCCGAATATCGGCGCACCACCGATCGCAAGCGCCGCCGCCGCGTCGCCAATCTCATGATCAGCTTCGTCATCGTCTACGCCGCGGCCATCGACTTCATCCCCATGTTCGGCGTCGACATGCAGCCGGTCGGCTACATCCCCGTCCTCGCGTTCATCGTCATCGCGTGGGGCACGATCCGCCGCCATCGCTTCCAGCCCATCACCGCCGCGCGCGCCGCGCGCGAGATCCTCGAGACGATGGCCGACGCGCTGTTCGTCCTCGACGCCGACGGCCGCATCCGCGTCATCAACGGCGCCGTCACCTCCCTCCTCGGCTACACCGACTCCGACCTCCTCGGCCGCAGCATCGACGCGCTCGAGCCCATCACCGGCGACGCCACCATCTCCCGCACCCTCGCCGAGCTCGCGCGACGCGGCGCCATTCGCGATCAGGAGCGCGTCTTTCGCGATCGCGACGGCGAGACCGTGCACGTCAGCGTCTCCATCTCCGCCGTCAGCGAGGAAGACGTGCAGCGCGGCGCGGTCGTCATCGCGCGCGACATCCGCGAGCGCAAGCGGGCGGAGGCGGAGCTGCGCTCGGCGATGAAGCGCCTCGAGCTCAGCAATCGCGAGCTCGAAGACTTCGCATACGTCGCCTCGCACGATTTGCAGGAGCCGCTGCGCAAGATCCAGGCATTCGGCGATCTCCTCGAATCGAAGCACGCCGCCGCGCTCGCGCCGCAGGCGCGCGACTACATCGACCGCATGCGCTCCGCCGCGAAGCGAATGCAGGTGCTCATCAACGACCTCCTCACGTTCTCGCGCGTGACGACGAAGGCGCAGCCCTTCGTCCCCGTCGACCTCGAGCAAATCGCGCGCGACGTCACCAAAGACCTCGAGACGCGCATTCACGACACCGGCGGGCACATCGAGATCGGCGCGCTGCCGACCATCGACGCCGATCCGCTGCAGATGCGCCAGCTTCTGCAGAACCTCGCCGGCAACGCGCTCAAGTTCCACCGTCCGGACGTCCCGCCGCTTGTCAGGATGGACGGACACGTCGAGAACGGGACATGCACGCTCTCCGTCGCCGACAATGGCATCGGTTTCGATGAGAAGTACGCGGAGCGCATCTTCACGATGTTCGAGCGCCTGCACGGACGGGGTACGTACGAAGGCACGGGTATAGGATTGGCGATCTGTCGCAGGATCGCGGAACGGCACGGCGGCAACGTCGTCGCGCGCAGCACTCCGGGAGAAGGATCGACGTTCATCGTCACTCTTCCCGTGAGCCACGTGGGGGAAACGAATGGATCACCCAGGAAAACCGATCGTCATCCTGCTCGCGGATGACGATGAGGAAGACCGCATGCTGGCCGCCGACGCGATGCATGCGAGCCGCGTCGCGAACGATCTGCGCTTCGTCGAGGACGGCGAAGAGCTGCTCGACTATCTCTATCGCCGCGGACGTTACTCCGCGCCCGGCGCCGCGCCGAGTCCGGGACTCATCCTTCTCGACCTGAACATGCCGCGCAAAGACGGCCGCGAGGCGCTGCGCGAGATCAAAGCCGACCCCGATCTGCGCCGCATCCCGATCGTCGTCCTGACGACGTCGAAAGCCGAAGAGGATATCTACCGCACCTACGACCTCGGCGCGAACTCGTTCATCACGAAGCCGGTCAGCTTCGAGGGACTGGTGACGGTGATGCGCGACATCGGCCGCTACTGGATCGAGATCGTCGAGCTGCCTCCCGATCACATTGACTGACCACGACGCGAACGCTGTCCGCATTCTCCTCGTCGACGACGACGAGGACGACTATGTCGTAACGCGCGAGCTGCTCGCGGACAGCCGCCGCACGCCGTTCGCGCTGGAGTGGATCGCGAACTTCGATGACGCGATCGACGCGATCGTCCGCGACGAGCATGACCTCTACCTCATCGACTACCGCCTCGGCGAACACGACGGACTGGAACTGCTCGCGCACGCGGCGGCGAGCGGCTGTACGAAGCCGCTGATCCTGCTCACCGGACTCGCGGACGGCGACGTCGACCTCGCCGCGATGCGCGCCGGCGCGGCTGACTATTTGGTGAAAGGGCAGATCGACTCCGATCTCCTCGAGCGCGCCATTCGTTATGCGCTCGAACAGAACCGCACGCTGCACGCGCTGCGCGAGAGCGAGGAGCGTTACGCGCTCTCCGCGCGCGGCGCGAACGATGGACTGTGGGTTTGGGACATCCGCACGAACGAGGTCTATTACTCGCCGCGCTGGAAGTCGATGCTCGGCTACGGCGAAGACGAGATCGGCGAGAGCCCGGACGAGTGGTTCTCGCGCGTGCACGAAGACGACATCGACATCCTCCGCCGCGCCCTCGATCACCACCTCCTCGGACACACGCCGCACTTCGAGAACGAACATCGCATGCGGACAAAGAGCGGCGAGGTGCGCTGGATGCTCAGCCGCGGCCTCGCCGTGCGCGATGCGTCCGGCTACGCGATGCGCATCGCCGGCTCGCAGACCGACATCACCGAGCGCAAGCGCGCCGAAGAACGGCTCACATTCGACGCGTTTCATGACGCGCTCACGCAGCTTCCCAATCGCGCGCTGTTCATGGACCGCCTGCAACGCGCGATCGACGCGCAGCGGCGCCATCCCGGATCGATGTACGCCGTTCTCTTCCTCGATCTCGATCGCTTCAAAGTCGTCAACGACAGCCTCGGGCACATGATCGGCGACGAGCTGCTCGTCGCGGTCGCGGAGCGTCTGCGCGCGACCGTGCGCGCAAGCGACACCGTCGCGCGACTGGGCGGCGACGAGTTCGCAGTGCTCGTCGAAGACATCAACGACGTCGGCGGCGCGGTGCGCATGGCGCGACGCATTCACGACGATCTCACTGTCCCATTCACCATCGCGTCGCACGAGATCTTCACCACTGTCAGCACGGGCATCGCCGTGAGCACGACCGGCTACGAGCGTCCGGAGGACGTGCTGCGCGACGCCGACATCGCGATGTATCGCGCGAAGGCGCAGGGCAAGGCTCGACACGAGGTGTTCGACGCGGCGATGCACGCGCGCGCGGTCGAGCTCCTGCAATTCGAAACGGACTTGCGTCGCGCGATCGATCGCGGCGAGCTGCGCCTGCTCTATCAACCGATCGTCGCGCTCGACAGCGGCGAAGTCTGCGGCGTCGAGGCGCTCGTGCGTTGGCAGCGCGGCGCCGAGCTCGTCGGCGCGGACGCGATCATCCCGGTCGCGGAAGAGAACGGCCTCATTCTCCCGATCGGCGACTGGGTGCTGCGCGAGTCGCTGCGGCAACTCAGCGAGTGGGACGAGGCCGGCTTCGGCAGCGGCCAGCTCGAGATGCACGTCAACCTCTCCGCGCGGCAACTGCTGCAGCCGGACGTCGTCGAGCGCGTACGCGCGGCGCTCGAGGAAAGCGGCATCGCCGCCCGGCGGCTGCATCTCGAAGTCACGGAGAGTGTGCTGATCGAAAGCGCCGACGCGGCCGCGCAGCTCCTGCGCGATTTGCGCGCGATCGAAGTGCGCCTCAGCCTCGACGACTTCGGCACCGGCTACTCGTCGCTCAGTTCGTTGCGCCAATTCCCGTTCGACATGCTGAAGATCGACCGCTCATTTCTGCACGACGCGGACGCGCGCCGCGGCGACGACATCGTCCGTACCATCGCCTCCCTCGCCCGCCTCCTCGGCATGCAAGTCACGGTCGAGGGACTGGAGACGTCGGATCAGACCGCGCGCATGCGCGAGCTGCACGTCGACTTCGCGCAGGGCTTCTACTTCGCGCGTCCGCTCGCGCCGCAGGCGCTGACGGAGCTGCGGGCGATGCGATGAACACGCGCGCGTTGAATCGCGCGACGCTCGCGCGGCAACTCCTGCTCGAACGCTCGTCGATGAAGCCGGCGCAGGCGATCGCGCAAATCGCCGGCATGCAGGCGCAGGTGCCGAAGCCGCCCTTCATCGGACTCTGGACGCGTCTCGCGAAGTTCGAGCGCGACGATCTGCGCAAGCTCTTCGCGAAGGGCGAAGTGCTGCGCGGCACGCTCATGCGCGGCACGCTGCACATCGCGACGAAGAAAGACTTCGCGGCGTGGCGCGCGACGTTGCAGCCCGTGCTCACGCAAGGCGCGCAGTCGGTGACGCGCGGCGCGGTCGAGATCGAAACGGTCGTGGCCGAGGCGCAGAAGTTTCTCGCGAAAGGACCGCGGGTCTTCGAAGACATCCGCCAGCACCTCGTCGCGAAGTTCCCCGGCGTCAACGATCGCCTCCTCGGCTACGTCGTGCGCATGCATCTGCCGCTCGCGATGACGCCGGACGACTCCGCGTGGAGCTTTCCGCCCGACAGCCAATTCGCGCTCACCGCGATCGGGAAGCCGGACCTGCACGCATTCGCGCTGCGTTACCTCGCCGCGTTCGGTCCCGCGACCGCCGCCGACTTTCAAACGTGGTCCGGCTTGCGCGGAGTGTCGAAGCTCTTCGCGGAGCTCGATGTCGAGCGATTGCGCGACGACAAAGGGCGCGAGTTGTTCGACGTGCCCGGCGCGCCGCGTCCCGACGAAGACACGCCAGCGCCCGTTCGCTTTCTCCCCGAGTTCGACAACCTGCTGCTCGCGCACGCGGATCGCACGCGCATCGTGAGCGAGGAGTTTCGGCCGCGCATCGTGACGAAGAATCTGCGCGTGCTGGCGACGTTCCTCGTCGACGGCTTCGTCGCCGGCACGTGGACGATCGCGAAGAAGACGCTCGTCGTCACGCCGTTCGCGAAGCTCACGCGCGCGCAGAAAATCGCGGTCGACGAAGAAGGCGAGCGCCTGATGCAGTTCGCGCGCGACTAGTTCGGGCGGCCGCCCACGCGCGCCACCGCGTCGACGAGCTCCGAGGGCTCGATCGGCTTCGCGAGATAGTCGTCGAAGCCGCCCTCCTCGGCCGCCACCTTGCCCGCCGGAAACGCGGAGAGCGCGATCACCTTCATCCCGGTGAGCTCGTTCTTCTTCCGCATCTCGCGCGCGAACGTGTAGCCGTCCATCTCCGGCATCGCGATGTCGGTGATGACGAGGTCGGGGCGCTTTTCCGCCAGATCCGCGAGCGCGTGAGCCGCGGAGTCGACCGCGGTCACCGTCGCGCCGGCCTGTTGCAGCACCGTGCGCACGAGTTGCCGTCCTTCCGGATCGTCGTCGACGAGCAGGATGGTCATGCCGTTCAGGCGACCCAACGGCACGGTGTGAATCGGTCCGAGGGTGGCGTCGACGCGGGGCTCCTGCGGCTGCACCTTCATCGCGCCGATCGGCAGCGTCAGCGTGAACGTCGATCCGCGTCCGCGCCCCGCGCTCTCCGCCGCGATCGTCCCGCCATGCGCCTCGGCGATGTAGCGCACGATCGACAGGCCGAGGCCGAGGCCGCCGTGCGTGCGCGTGGTCGCGCTCTCGGCCTGGCGGAACGGCTCGAAGATGTGCGGCAGGAACGCGTTCTCGATCCCTTCGCCCGTGTCCTGCACGCTGATCTGCAGATGCGACGACGTGCGTCGCGCCTTCACCTCGATGAGGCCCTCCTTCGGCGTGAACTTCACGGCGTTCGTGAGCAGGTTCCAGAGAATCTGCTGCAGTCGCGTGGGATCGCCAGTGATCGTGCCCAGCTCCTGCGCGAGCTCCGTGCGAATCGTGATGTTCTTCGCCTGCGCGCTCGGCCGCACCGCCTCGACCGACATCGCGATGAGCCGCACGATCTCGATGTTCTCGACCGTCAGCCGCAGCTTGCCCGAGACGATGCGCGAAACGTCGAGCACGTCGTCGATGAGGCGCGCCTGCAGTTGCGCGCTGCGTCCGATGGCGCGGATGCCATCCTTGAACGCGGGATCGGTCGGCGGCAGCGTCGGCAGGAGTCGCGACCAGCCGAGGATCGCGGTCATCGGCGTGCGGAGCTCGTGGGAGAGCGTCATGAGGAACTCGTCCTTCGCGCGGTTCGCCTCCTGCGCGACGCGATACGACGCCTCCGCGCGACGCCGCTCTTCTTCCGCCTGATAGAGCGCCTCGCGCTGTTCGAGCAGCGCCCGCTGCGCTTCCTCTGCGCGCTTGCGCTCCGTGATGTCGCGCGTGACTTTCGTGAAGCCGCGCAGCGCGCCGGTCTCGTCGAAGATCGCCGTGATGACGACGTTCGCCCAGAACATGCTGCCGTCTTTGCGCAGCCGCCAGCCTTCGTCTTCGACGCTGCCCCACGCGAGCGCGATGTCGAGCTCGCGCTGCGGCTTGCCCTCGCGCTTGTCCTGTTCGGGATAGAAGATCGAGAAGTGCTTGCCGATGATCTCCTGCGACGTGTACTGCTTCACGCGATGCGCGCCCGCGTTCCACGTGCGGATGTAGCCGTTCGGATCGAGCATGAAGATCGCGTAGTCCTTGACCGCCTCGACGAGGAGCCGGAACTGCTCCTCGCTCTGCCGCAGTCTCTCCTCGGCTTCGCGGCGCTGCGTCAGATCGCGCGTGATCTTCGCGAAGCCGCGCGGCTTGCCGTCCTTGCTCGGCAGCAACGTGATGACCGTGTTCGCCCAGAAGCGCGTGCCGTCTTTGCGGACGCGCCATCCCTCGTCTTCGATGCGTCCCTCGCTCGTCGCGACCTCGAGCTCGTGCTGCGGCTTGCGGTTCTCGAGATCTTCCGGTCCGTAGAAGAGCGAGAAGTTGCGGCCGAGGACTTCGTCCGCGGGATAGCCCATGACGCGCTGCGCGCCCGTGTTCCACGAGCGGATCTCTCCATCGGGACCGAGGAGAAAGATCGCGTAGTCCTGCACCGCGTCCATGAGGAGCGCGAGCTCCTCGCGACCCGGTGGGTCGATGTGATGCTGTCGTGGTTCAGACTCGCTCATGCGGACGATCCGAAAGCTTGCATGCACAAATCATGTCAAGCTTATCCGGATTGTCATCCGCGAAGCGCTTCCACCGGCTCGAGACGCGCGGCCGTGAGCGACGGATACAGCCCCGCGAACATCCCCACGCCGATCGCGAATCCCGTCGACACCGCGACGCCGAACGCCGACACCGGCAGGCCCGCGGGGAAGAACTGCGCGATCACTTTCACCGTCGCCACGCCCATGCCGAGGCCGGCGGCGGCGCCGGTGACGGAGAGCGAGATCGACTCGATGAGGAACTGCAGGAAGATCTCCGTGTTCGACGCACCGAGCGACTTGCGCAGACCGATCTCGAACAGCCGCTCCGAGATCGAGATCTTCAGCACCGAGAAGATGCCCACGCCGCCGATGAGCAGCGACACGCCGGCGATCGCGAAGAAGACGATGCGCCAGTTGCGCAGGATGATCTCGATCTGCCCGCGCTCCTTCAGAATCTCTTTGCCGACGTTGTCGATGCGCGTGTCGCCGATGTTGTTGTGCGCCTGCTTGAAGCGCGCCGTGGCCTCGATCTCCGCGTCGACGCTGCGCTCCGGCGTCACCGAGCGCGCCATCACGTACGAGATCGCGTTCGCGCGGCCGAACATGTCGCGATAGATCGTCCACGGCACGTACACGCCGGCCATCTCTTTGCGCATGTCGTCGTCGTCGACGAACTGATTGCCGAGCTTCGTGCCGATCCCGATGACGGTCAGGCGGCGTCCGCCGATGTTGATCTGCCGGCCGAGCGCGTCCTCGCCGCCGAAGAGCTGCGTGCGCAACTTCCATCCGAGAACGACGACGGGTGCGACGGTGTCGACGTCGCGCTTGCTGATCCAGCGTCCCGCGGAGATCTGACGATTGCGGATGCGCGCGTACTCCGGCATGACACCGAAGATGTTGATGCGCCGCGTCACCGAGCCCGCCGTGACGACGGACTTCGTCTCGCCGACCGGCGACATCGACTCGATGTTGTCCGACTCTTCGAATGCTTTGAGGTCCTCGACGCGCATGCCGCGCGAGAGATGCGCCTTCGCCTTCTCGATGCGATCCGACGGCTCGCGCTGCGACGCCACGAGCACGTTGTCGAGTCCGAGGTCGTTGATGCCCTTCATGACCGAGTTGCTCACGCCGTCGAGCACGGACATGACGATCACCAGCGCCCAGGTGCCGAGGATGACGCCGACGAGCGTGAAGAAGGAGCGGAGCGGATGCCCCTTCACCTCTTCGTAGGACGTGCGGATCGATTCACCGATTTGCATGGCTACTCCGTCGACTATTCGGTCCTGAGGGCTTCGATCGGATTGAGGCGCGACGCGCGGATCGCAGGATACATGCCGAACACGAGTCCCGTGCCCGCCGCGAAGATGAGCGCGTTGATGATCACGCCCGGCGTGATGATCGCGGGATTGCGCGTCAGCGCGGAGATGCCCTGCGTGAACAGCTTGCCGGCGAAGATGCCGAGAAAGCCGCCGAGGATCGAGACGAGGAGCGACTCGGTCAGCATCTGGAAGAAGATCTGCGCCGGCGTCGCGCCCACGGCCTTGCGCGTGCCGATCTCGCGCACGCGCTCGTTGAACGACGCGAGCTGGATGTTCATGACCACGATCCCGCCGACGAGCAGCGAGATGAGGCCGCAGATCATGAACGTGATGTCGTACATCTTGTTCTCGCTCTCGTTGCGCGCGAGGTTCGCGACGCGCGAGAAGACCTCGAAGTCCTTCACGCCGTGCTGGCGGAAGAGAATGCTCTCGATCTCCGCCACCGCTTCCTTGTGCCGCTTCACGTCGCGCATGCGCGCGTGCATGAATGAGATCTTCCCCTGCTCCAGCGGCTGGCCCTTGCGGGTCATCATCGTGGTGATGGGGATGTACATCTGCCGGTTCATCCAGCGCAGGACGTTGCGCTTCTGGTCGAACGAGAAGTACTTCTCCTCCATCACGCCGACGACGACGTAGCCCGCGCCGTCGATGCTGATCGTCTTGCCGACCGGATTGTCGCTGCCGAAGAACTCGGCCGCGCGCGTGGTGCCGAGGACGACAACGCGGGCGGCGGTTTGCAGGTCGGTGTCGGTGATGAAGCGCCCGCGCTCGACGTGGAAGAAACTGATCGGCGAGTACGCGGAGGTGACGCCCATGACGTCGCGCTTCTTCTCGATGGAGTTGTAGCGGATCATCATTCCCGACTGCGACACGGGCGAGACGAGATCGATCTCCTTCGCCTGCGCGCGCAGCGCGAGCGCGTCCGCGTACGTGAGCCCCTTCGAGGCCAGCGCCTTCGCGTCGAGCGTGACCTTGCCCGTGTCCTTGTCGCCGATCCAGATGCGCTCGATGCCGCCGCTGACGCGGTAGTACTTCATCGACGCTTCCT
>DATELS010000300.1:0-2301 GCA_035276365.1 Thermoanaerobaculia bacterium | reverse complement strand
GTACGTCGGCAGCGGCGTGACCGCGTCCGCGATCGGCATGGACAAGGTGCACATGAAGCAGGCGTTCGCCGCGGCGAAGCTGCCGATGGTGGACTCGGTCGCGGTGCTCGAGCACGAGTGGAAGCACGAGCGCGAGCGCGTGTCGCGCGCGATCGCGAACGCGCTGCGCCTCCCGTACTTCGTCAAGCCCGCCAACAGCGGCTCGTCGGTCGGCGTGACGAAGGTGAAGAACGACGCCGATCTGCAGAAGGCAGTCGAGCATGCGCTGCGCTTCGACGAGAAGGTGCTGGTCGAGCGCGGCGTCGACGCGCGCGAGATCGAAGTCGCCGTCCTCGGCAACGACAAGCCGGAGGCATCGGTGCCCGGCGAGATCGTCGCCGGCGCGGAGTTCTACGACTACGCGGACAAGTACGTCGACACGAAGTCGCAGCTCGTGATCCCGGCCAAGCTCGCGAACGACAAGTCGGAGGAGATTCGCCGCTTCGCGCTCGCGGCGTTCAAGGCGATCGGCGCCGCGGGCTTCGCGCGCGTGGACTTTTTTCTGGAGCGCGGCACGAATCGTTTGTACGTGAACGAGATCAACACGATCCCCGGCTTCACGAACATCTCGATGTACCCGAAGCTGTGGGAGGCGACGGAGCTGAAGTACGCACGGCTCATCGAAAAGCTGGTGATGCTCGGCATCGAGCGCGGGAAGGCGCGCGCCGCGCGCGCGGAGTCGACGATGCAGTGGTTCGACGAAGTGGCGCCGCTTTCGTGATGTGGCCACTCCGCCTCACGATCGCGAAGCTCCGTCCGTTCAACGCGGCGACGAACACGCGCACCGCGATCGTCGTCCTGCTCGTCATCGCGTTTCTCTTCGGCGACTACGCGCTGTTCGAGCGGCTGTTCGGCGCGACGGCAAGCGTTGAAAAACAAAATCCGTTCTTCGCCCTCGGACTTCTGCGCAACCTCCTCGCGCTGGTCTATCTCATCGCCACCGTCATCCTCTTCTCGTCGTCGATGACCGTCGCCATCGGCTCGTTCTTCACCGATCTCGATCTCGACATCCATCACGGCGCGCCGCGCGGCAAGCTGCGCATCGCGCTCGGACGCTACGCGAAGACGCTCGTGCAGAGCGCGGCGATGGTGTTCCTCTTCCTCGTGCCGATGCTCGTCGCGTACGCGTCGCATTACCCGCACGGCGCGCGCTTCTATCCGATGATGCTGCTCAACCTCGCGCTGCTGCTGACGACGCCCGTGTCGCTCGCGTGCACGCTGATCCTGCTGCTCGTGCGCTGGTTTCCCGTGCAGCGCGTGCATCAGATCGTGGCCACGATCGCCGTGCTCGTGCTGACGGTGGTCGTGCTCGCGTTCCGCATGAGTCGCCCGGAGCGCTTCTTCGCGAACATCTCGACCGATGACGTGCGTCGCGTCCTGAGCGCGATCGAGCTGCCGTCGATGAGCCTTTATCCGAGCACCGCGCTCGCCGCGATGATGACGCGCGTCTCGCCGCCGTTCGTCTCGCCACGCATCGCCATCACCGCGTTCGCGTTCTTCGCGGCGTTCGTGCTCGTCGCGCGCGCGTCGTACTTCGTCGCGTTCGTCCGCGCGCGCGAGAGTCTCGCGCCGGTGGCGATCGGCTCCGCGGCCGCGACGCGCATCCTCGACCGTCTCGTCGCGCGCGCCGACGCGCCGCTGCGCGCGATGCTCGGCAAGGAAGTGCGCACGATCGGCCGCGACGCCGCGCAGTGGTCGCAGGTGTTCCTCATGGCCGCGCTGCTGTTCATGTACCTCTACAACATCCGCATGCTGCCGCTCGGCGGCGACGCCCGCGCGACGATCGTCGCCTACGGCAACCTCGGCATGGCCGGCTTCGTCATCGCCGCGATCTGTCTGCGCTTCGCGTATCCGTCCGTCTCCGCGGAGGGGAAAGCGTTTTGGATGCTGCAGACGGCGCCGATCTCGTATCGCCACTTTCTGCGCGTGAAGGTGATCGTGTACGCGACGCCGCTGACACTGCTCGCGCTGCTGCTCACCGCGTTCGCGAACGTGCTGCTCGATGCGAATGCAGTCGTGTGGGCGTTCACGCTCTTCGGCGCGTCGCTGCTCTCCGTGACGCTGGTGAGCCTCGGCATCGGACTCGGCGCGCTCACTCCGAACTTCAACGCCGAGAATCCGCTGCAGGTCGGCCTCTCGCTCGGCGGCTTCGCGTACATGGCGTTGTCGATGCTTTACGTCGGCACGATGATGGTGCTGATGGCGCGGCCGGTGATGCGTTACTTCGCGCTGTACATCCTCGGACGCGGCGCCGGCGGCACG
>DATELS010000299.1:0-7619 GCA_035276365.1 Thermoanaerobaculia bacterium | reverse complement strand
TGCTGCAGAAAGCCTCCGCGTACCACTTGTTCGTGCTGCCCGGCTCGATGCTGTGCATCCTCTCGCTGATCTTCATCCTCAGCCTGATGATGCTCGGCCGTCTGCCGGCGTGGCAGAACTGGGTGGCGCGTCGCGGCGATCCTGCGCTCTCTGGCGTGTACTTCTTCCGGAACCTCGCTCTTCCCGAGTGGCTTCTGTTCGCCTTCATCCTCGGCGGACTCACGCCGATCGCGACGGGGCTGGTGCAGAAGCTCGCCGCGAACGCGCTGGTCGTCGTGGTGATGCTGTACGTGCTGCAGGGACTGGCGATCTTCCGCTTCATGCTCGTGGCGATGAATGCGAGCGTGAGCGGGACGCTCCTGGCGTGGATGCTCCTGGGCTTCCTCACGCTGGCCTGGTTCATCGGGCCGCTACTGCTGGGCGTCGCGGGACTGTTCGATCCGTTTTTCGATTTCCGACATTACAAGAAGCGAAAGGACGACTCTCATGAAAGTCATTCTGACTGAGGAGATCCGAGGACTGGGGACGCGCGGCGACATCGTGACCGTCAAGGACGGGTACGCGCGGAACTTCCTCCTCCCGAAGAACCTCGCGCGCGAAGCGACCGCGGGGAACCTGAAGCAGATCGAGCACGAGCGCCGCAAGTGGGCGCTGCTCGCGCAGCAGGAGAAGGACGCGGCGCAGAAGGCCGCGAATGCCGTGAAGGGCGTGAAAATCCAGATCGAGAAGCGCGTCGGCGAGCATGGACATCTGTTCGGCTCGGTGACGGCGAACGAGATCGCGGACGCGCTGCTCGAGAAGGGCATCGAAGTCGACAAGCGCCGCATCGAGCTCGGGCAGCCGATCAAGAACGTCGGCGTGCACGACGTCGAGGTGCGCCTGCACCGCGAAGTCTCCGCGCACATCCAGGTCGAAGTCGTGCCGATGGGTGTGGAGCGCCTCGAAGAGACGCCGGCCGCGGAAGAAGCGCCCGCAGCGGAGTAAGACTCATCAATCACCTCCCTCTCCCCGCGGTTGCGGGGAGAGGGACTGGTATCCTCCGCGTCTGTGGCTGACGATCGCTACGTCGATGCTCCTCCCGCGGGCGCGGACGGCTGGCGCGAGGTTTGGCGCGACGATCATCGCTATCGCCCGCGCGCGTCACGAAACGAGTGGTTCCTGCGCATCGTGCGACGGCTCTTCCGCCGCGCGGCGGAGCCCGATACCGAACGGCAGCGCAACTTCAACGTCGTCCTCCTCGATCTCCTCGGCGACATCCGCGGCGACATCGCCGCCGTGCGTCGCGATCTGCGCGCGGACATCGACAGCGTGCAGCGCGATCTCGCCGACGCGCTGGCGAAGGAGAGCGGCAAGCTTCGCGAGCTCGTCATCATCGCGGCGAAGCGCAACGACGCGCTGATCGCGGCGCTCGATCAGAAGATTGAAAGCGTTGCGGTGCGCGTGCGCGACGCGGTGAATCCAATCGTTCCCGCCTCGGCATCCGACGTTCCGTACCGTCGCGTCGAAGATGCGCTGCGCGGCGGCGAGGAGCATGTGCGTGCGGACGTCGCGCATTACGTGCGTCTCGCGGCCGAGCAGGCGCCGGTGCTCGACGTCGGCTGCGGGCGCGGGGAGTTTCTCGCCGCGTGCCGCGACGCGGGCATCGATGCGCGCGGCGTCGACACGAACGAGCGCTCGGTCTCCGATCTGCGTCAGCGCGGGTTCGCGGTCGAGCTCGCGGCGGTGCCGGAGTGCTTCGCCGCGCACGCGAACGCATCGCTTGGTTCCGTGCTGGCGATGCACGTCGTCGAGCATCTTCCCGTCGACGCGCTCTTCGCGCTCTTCCGCGAATCCGCGCGCGTGCTGCGCGCGGGCGGGCTGCTCATGATCGAGACTCCGCACGCGGAATCGATCCTCATGAGCGCCTCGGAGTTCTGGCGCGATCCGACGCATCTCGCGCCGCGACATCCGGCCGCGCTCACGGTGCTCGGGCGCGAGCACGGATTCACGATCGCGGAGATTCGCGCGGTGCACGAGCTACCCGAAGGAACCCGGATTCCGATTCTCGAGACCGACGCGCCGGAACTGCAGCGCGTGATTCACGCGATCAACGATCGTTTCTTCGCGCCGCAGGACCTGCGGCTGGTGCTCCGCAAGTCATGAGCGCGGATGACTTCACGCTCGCGCCGCTGCTGCGGCGGTATCCCGATGCGCGTCGCGCGAACGCGCCACTGCTGCCGCCCGTGCTGCTTCCGTACATCGCGTTGATGTTCGGCAGCGCGGCGGCCGCGCTCATCGGCGTGTACAACGCCATCGTTCTGCGCCGCGCCGGCCTCGCCGTACGGGCGGTGCTGATCGGCATCGTCGGATGGCTCGCGTTCTACGCGATCATCGCGAATGCAGGCACACACATTCAGATGTTTGCGGTCATTGGCCGCCTCGTGCACTTCCTGTGCGGGGGATGGATGTACCTCACGCAACGTCCGCATTACGCGGGCAGCCAATTTCTCGGCGGCCGTGCGCTGCCGCTCGTGCAGAGCTACGTCATCGCATTCGTGCTGTACATCATGACTCCGTCGAAGCTCCTGCTGCTCATGCTCGGAGTGCCGCGTGGCTGACGACGATCGCGAGATCACGCCGATCGAGATCGGCCGCTTCGCGCGCGTCGAGCATCTGCTGCTCATCGGGCAGATCGCGCGGGCGCGGGAGCTCGCGGTCGAGCAGATCTCGCGCGATCCGAACGACGCGCGCAGCTATCTTTCGCTCGCGCGTGTGTTGCAGCAGGCCGGCGAGGCCGCGGCGGCAGTGGATGCCGCGGCGCATGCGGTGGGGATCGAGCCGGAGTCGCCGTCCGTTTGGAGCGTGCACGCATCAACGCTGTACTCGGCGGGACGTTTCGCCGAATGCGAGGCGAGCCTTCTCGAGGCGATCCGCCTCGATCCTGATGACGGCTCGCTGTTTCAGATGTACGCGCGCGTCTTGAGTCTGTGCAGAAAGCCGAAGGACGCGCTGCGTTGGGCCGACCGCGCGCTGGAGCTCGATCCCGAAGACGAGTCGGCTCATCATCTCTTCGCGGCGCTCCTGCATGAAGTGCATCCGTCGAAGTGGAGAGTGTCCGAGGATGCCGCGCGTCGCGCGATTGCGCTGAATCCGGAGGACGCGGATTCGTTCGCGATTCTCGGAGCGATCCTCGCGACCCGCCGCCAGTTCCCCGAGGCGGAGGAGCACTTTCGCACCGCGCTCGCGCTCGAGCCGCACAATCGCATCGCGCTCGAAGGGCTCGCGATGATCGTGATGGCGCAGCGCTGGTGGTACCGGCCGTTCCTCACGTATCAACTGCTGATGATGCGGCTCGACACCGGTGCGCAACTGCTCGTCGTCGGATCGATGTGGGCGCTGTTTTCACTCATCAACGCCGTGTATCCGTCGACGCCGATCGCCGTCGCCTATCTCTTGTTCTGCGCGTACACGTGGTTCGCGTCGCCGATCACGCGCGCGATTCTGCGGCGCAGATATTCATGGCTGTGAGGAGACCTTCTTGGACCTGAACTCGACACTCGACACCTTGCGACGCGCGCTCGTGCAGACGCCGGACAACGGCTTCCTCTGGCTGCAAGTCGCGGAGATCCTCGGCCAGCTCGGACGCACGAGCGAAGCATCGGAAGCGGCGCGCGAGGCGCTCGTGCATCTGCAGGACGCGGACGCACGTGAACGCGCGAACGCGCTCATCGAAAAGCCGGCCGAGGAAGAGCAACCTTCGAACGTGTTGCGGCTCGTGCAGGGTGGCGGCAGCGATGCGAGCGACGTCGATGTGAAGCCGGTGCGCGAGACGCTCCGCTTCAGCGACGTCGGCGGTCTCGACGAGATCAAGGAAGAGATCCGCATGAAGATCATCGTGCCGTTCCAGCGGCCCGATCTCTTTCGCAAGTACGGGAAGCGCGTCGGCGGCGGCGTGCTTACGTACGGTCCTCCGGGCTGCGGCAAGACGATGCTCGCGCGCGCCACCGCGGGCGAGTGCGAAGCGCTGTTCATGAACGTGACGATCGACTCGATCCTCGACATGTACTACGGCGAGTCGGAGCGGAAACTCGCGGAGGTGTTTCAAACCGCGCGCAATCGCGTGCCCTCGGTGCTGTTCTTCGACGAGATCGAAGCGATCGGCGCGAGCCGCCAGCAGATTCGACACAGCCCCGGCAAGTCGCTCGTCAATCAACTTCTCGCGGAGATGGACGGCGTCTCGTCGAAGAACGACAACGTGCTGATCATGGCCGCGACGAATGCACCGTGGCATGTCGATGCGGCGCTGCGGCGTCCGGGGCGCTTCGATCGCGTGTTGTTCGTGCCTCCACCCGACGAGCCGGCGCGCCTCGAGATCCTCCGCCTCGGACTCCGCGACCGTCCCGTCGCGAAAGACGTCAACACCGGCGAGCTCGCGCGCAAGACCGCCGAGTACTCGGGTGCCGATCTCGCGGAGCTCATCGAGCGCGCGACCGAGGCGCCGTTGAACGAGGCGATGCGCGGAGGCGAGCCGCGACCGCTGCAGCAGAGCGACTTCACCGCGGCGCTGAAGAAGATGAAGCCGACGACGCGCGAGTGGTTCGCGACGGCGAAGAATTACGCGACGTTCGCGAACACCGGCGGCCTGTACGACGACCTGCTCGAGTACATGGAGAAACGCAAACTCTAGCCGCCGAGGCGGCGGGTGAGGGGACTGTCGCGGAGTTGGAGCGGCAGCAGGAGTCCGATCAGCAATCCCGCGGCGAGTCCGCCGACGTGCGCGCTGTTCGCGATCTCGAAGCCGAGGTCGGCCCACGTCGCGATCGCGGAGATGGCGAGTCCGAGGATCAGGTTCGCGGCGAGGCAACCGACGAGACGCGAGGACAGGCGGTGCGACCACGTCGCGCCATGTACGCGCGTCACCGTGCGCAAGCCGACGAGCAGCGTGCCGGCGATCGCGAAGATCGCGCCGCTCGCACCGACGTACACGACGCCGCGCGGCGAGCCGGGAATCAGCATCGCGAACAATCCCGCGGCAACTCCGCCGATCGAGAATGACAGCGTCGCCGCGAGTGGGCCGAACAGCGCCTCGAGGAGATAGCCGAGCTGCACGAGCGCGAGCACGTTGGCGGCGAGATGAATGAGCCCGCCGTGCACGAACATCGACGCGATGAGCCGCCACCAACCCGTCGTCAGCGGCATCCCCGTGTACGCCGCCCCCGAGTGCCGCAACACCTCCTCGGATGGCGCGAAGAAGACGTGCAGCGGCGTCTCGTGCGCCGCGAACGCGAGCTTCACCTGCCACGCGAACATGAGCAGGATCAGCGCGGTGAGGATCGTCGTGACGGGGCGATCCCTCATCGTGCGGAGCCCCGCTCGAAGACGGCGGAGACGCGGCGCATCAGCACGTGCGCGAGGCGCGGGAAGAGTTCTTTCATGCGCATGAAGATCATCGCGAAGAGCGGAAGGATGCGCCGGTACGCGCCGTCTTCCGCTGCGTCGCAGATGGCGCGCGCGACACGTTCCGCGGACGATGCAAGGATGAGGCGCGACGCGCCGGGCATCTTGCCGCGCTCCGCCTTCACGAAGAACTCGGTCTCGGTCGTGCCGGGACAGACGAGCGCAACGCGCACTCCGCTCCCCAGTACCTCGTCCCGCAGCGCCTCGGTCATGCCGATCATCGCGAACTTCGTCGCGCAATAGCCGCCCATGCGCGCGAAGCCCATGATCCCGGTGATCGACGCGACATTGACGATCGTCCCTGCGCGTCGCGCGAGCATGCGCGGCAGCGCGGCCTGCGTGCAATGCACCGCGCCGAAGTAGTTCGTGTCCATCATGTCGCGAAGCTCGGCAGGTTTCGCGTCGGCGATCGAGTCGAAGATCGCGAAGCCGGCGTTGTTGACGAGCACGTCGACGTCGCCCGCCGCGGCGATCAAGCGCGCGCAATCGTCGGGGTTCGTGACATCGGTCGCGACCGCCACCGCGGTCACGCCGAGAGCCCTGCACTCCTCGGCCACGCGCTCGAGCAACGGTGCTCTTCGCGCGCCCACAACGACGTTCGCGCCGCGCCTCGCCATCTCGAGCGCGGTGGCGCGTCCGATACCGCTCGAGGCGCCCGTGATGACCACAGTTTTTCCACGAAGTTTCATCTTGCGGGCGCGAGTTTATCGGCAGCGTTCTCGCATTTGACAGTCCAAAACAGCGGCACCTATACTCCGGCCGAAGTCCATCCTTCGATTTACCCGAGTCTCGCCGCCTGACTACGGAGGGTTCCGCAATGCCATTCGATGAAGTCAAAAAAGTCTGGATGAACGGGCGGCTGGTCGACTTCGCCGACGCGAAGATTCACGTGTTCACCCACGCCATTCACTACGGCTCGGGTCTCTTCGAAGGCATTCGCTGCTACAACACGAAACGCGGTCCCGCCGTCTTCCGCCTCCCCGACCACACGCGCCGCCTCTTCGACAGCGCGAAGATTTACCGCATGGAGCTTCCGTACTCCATGGAGGAGATCAATCAGGCCTGCATCGACATCATTCAGGCGAATGATTTCGAAGACTGCTATCTGCGTCCTGTCGTCTATCGCGGATTTCACTCACTCGGCGTCTTCCCGGGCGCGTGCCCGGTCGACGTCACGATCGGCGCGTGGCGCTGGGGCAAGTACCTCGGCCCCGAGGCGATCGAGCAGGGCGTCGATGTTCGCGTGTCGTCGTGGAATCGCATGGCGCCGAACACGTTCCCGGCACTCGCGAAGGCGACGGGCAACTACATGAACTCGATTCTGATCCGCCAGGAAGCGGCGATCGACGGGTACTCCGAGGGGATCGCGCTCGACGTGAATGGCTACGTCAGCGAGGGCTCAGGCGAGAACGTCTTCGTCATCCGCGACGGCAAGATCTTTACCCCTCCTCTCGGTTCCTCCATCCTCGGCGGCATCACCCGCGCGAGCATCGTGAAAATCGCGAAAGACTTCGGCTTCGAAGTGCTCGAGACGCTCATTCCGCGCGAGCTCCTGTACATCGCGGACGAGGTGTTCTTCACCGGTACGGCCGCGGAAGTCACGCCGATCCGCTCGATCGACAAGATCACGATCGGCAACGGCCGCCGCGGTCCGATCACGGAGCGCCTGCAGAAGGAGTTCTTCGCGTACATCAACGGTGAGATCCCCGATCGCTACAACTGGCTCACGCCGGTCTACGCCGATCGCGAGGTGACGGCGCCCAAGCCGGTTCTCGTCGCCGGCTGAACGAGCCCGGCCTGTTTCATCGAGCAGTAGCGGTGTGCGGCGATGATCAGGTGATCGACGAACTCGACGTCGACGAGCATCATCGAATGCGCAAGCTGCTGCGTGAATGTGATGTCGTCGTTCGACGGCGTCGGATCGCCGGACGGATGGTTGTGAAAGACGACGATCCCCGCCGCATGCTCGAGTAACGCGTAGCGAATGATGTCGCGCGTCGAGACGAGCGTCTCCTTCAGCGAGCCGATGAAGATCTCCTTCTGCTTCATCACGCGATGGCGCGCGTCGACGAGCACGACGCCCATGCGCTCCTGCATCTGATGGCCGTGGCTGCGGACGAGCGCCTCGCCGAGGTCGCCGACGTCCATGAGCTTCTCGGGCGGCGGCTCGATGCGCACGCGAC
>DATELS010000298.1:0-7578 GCA_035276365.1 Thermoanaerobaculia bacterium | reverse complement strand
TGATCATCTCCGACGTCGACGGCGTGTGGACGGACGGGAAGATCATCTACGTCGGCGATCGCAGCGAGATCAAGGAGTTCAACGTGCGCGACGGGCTCGCGGCGAAGCTCGCGCAGCGCGTGGGAATCACGATCGCGTTGCTGACGAGTCGCCGCTCGCCGGCGCTCGAGCGTCGCGCGCGCGAGCTTGGGATCACCGAGGTGCGGCAGGGCGCGGCGAACAAACTGGAGGAGGCGGAGCGCATCGCGCAGAAGCTCGGCGTCGCGTTCGACGAGATCCTCTACGCCGGCGACGATCTCCCCGACCTCGGACCCATGACACGCGTCGCCATCTCCGCCGCGCCCGCGGATGCAGCACCCGAGGTGAGGGAGATCGCGACGTGGAAACTGGAGGCGGACGGCGGACGCGGCGCGTTCCGCGAGCTCGTCGAGCGCCTCCTGCGCGAGCGCGGCGACTGGGAGAGTCTCGTGCGGGAGTTTGCCGGTGGCCGGCCCGAAGCTGCGAGCATTTAGATCGCGCGTGCTGTATCGCGCGCTGGTGCTCGTCACCGCGATCGGGCGTCGCATTCCGTTGCGCATCGGACAAAAACTCGGCGCGGCGATCGGTACGTTCGCGTGGCACATCGTGCGTCGCGAGCGCAAGAAGGCGCTGCAGAACATCGCCATCGCCTTTCCGGAATGGGACGACGCGAAGCGGCGCGCGACGATCCGCGCGATGTTCCGCCACTTCGGAGTCTCGCTCTTCGAGATCGCGTGGCTCTGGAACATGGATCTCGCGACGCGCGATCGCCTCACGACGTTCACGGGCGAAGGTCCGATGCTGAAGCTGATCGACGAAGGCAAGGGCGTCATCCTCTTCACCGCGCACGTCGGCAATTGGGAGTGGCTGTCGATCGCGATGGGACTCTTCTCGCGCCCGACGAGCGTCTTGCAGCGCGAGCGCGGCGAGGGCGAGCTCAATCGCTACATCACCGAGTTTCGCGCGCGCGTTGGCGTGCAGTCGATCGATCGCGGCTCACCGCAGTCCGCGCGGCAGATGATCGGCGCGGTGCGCGACGGCGGCATCCTCGCCTTTCTCCTCGACCAGAACATGCGCACGGAAAGCGTGAAGGTGCCGTTCTTTGGCAAGCCTGCGCTGACAGCGATCGGCCCCGTGAAGTTTGCGATTCGCACGGAGGCGAGTGTTGTGATCGCGCTGCAGGAACGCAAGGCGGACGGCACGCACCACATCACGATCTCGGACCCGATCGCGTGCAAACGCGGCGACGATCCGGTCGCGCTCGCGGCGCGCATCACTCGCGCGATCGAGGAGCACATTCGCCGCGTGCCCGAGCAGTGGGTGTGGATGCACGATCGTTGGCGCGAGCGCGCGAAGTGGGAGGTTACGTCGTGACGGCCACTTCGCGCGGCTTGTGGTTCTGCGCGAGAAACGCCTCCGCCGCGGCGCTGTGGTGGAAGAGCTCGAGTGTTTCGACTTCGTCGTCCGTCACCGGCGTCAGCGCGGTGTCCATGTACTCGTAGCGCTTCGGATCTTTCTTGATGCGAACGTAGATGCGGCGCAATCCGAAGTAGATCGACGACCAGTTCTTGAGCTTCGCCACCGACTCGATCGCGTAGCGCGGATAGAACGTCCAGCGCGACTCGATCGGCAGTCCGGGCCTGCGATCGCGGCGGAACTTGTAGCGGAAGAAGCCCGCCTCGAGCGGATGCACGCCTTCGATGTGAATCGAGCCCTTGAACCACGTCATCAGAAGGATGGCGTTGCTCGCGCTGGCGCGCTTCGCGACGAGTCGCCGCAGCACGGCCTCGACATGTTCCTTCGTGTAGTACGTGTCCCACGCCATGCGATACGCGCTCTCCCACTCCTGCGCGGACATCTTCGCGTGGCCGGTGCAGACGTGATTGAGGTCGTACTTGTTGATGTCGCGATCGAGCGCCACTCCCTTGTTCACGAGCACCTGATGATCCTCGGAGCCCGGCAATGGCGTCAGGAAGAAGAACTCGAGGAGATCGACCGGCAGCTCTTTCTTGATGATCTCGATGTCGCGGCGGATCGACTCGATCGTGTCGTTGGGAAAGCCGAGGATGTAGCCGGCGTAGGTGATGACACGGGCGGACTTCCACGCCAGCAGCATCTTGCGATACTCCGTGATCTTGTTCTGCCGCTTCTTCGCGCCGACGAGGCTGTCCGGGTTGATGTTCTCGAGTCCGATGAACACGCGGCGCACGCCCGCCTTCGCACACTTTTCGATGAAGCGCGGAATCTTGTGGCACAGCGTGTCGACCTGAATGATGAAGTGGATCTTGATGCCTTCCTCGCGCAGCGCGATGAGGCGATCGAGAATCGCCTCCCATTCCGAGTTGCGCGCGAAGTTGTCGTCGGTGATGAAGAAGCTGTGCAGCCCCTGCGCGACGTTCGCGCGCACGATCTTCTCGATGTCGTCCGGCGAGCGGCGCCGCGACTTCTTCCCCTGCACGTTGATGATCGTGCAGAAGGAGCATTGGAATGGGCAGCCGCGTCCCGCATCGAAGCTCGTCACGCCGCCCGCGGTACGCCACGCGCGGAGCGCGGTGATGAGCGGAATCGGAGTGCCTTCGATGTTGGGCAGGTCGTTCATGAAGTTGTAGAGCGGCTTCAGCGCGTTCGACGCGGCGTCGCGCAGCACTTCGTCGAGTCGCCCTTCCGCCTCGCCCGCGAAGAGCGACACGCCCATCGCGCGCGCCGCGTCGAGATCGGGATCGATGCCCTTCAGCATGCTCAGCGTGCCGGAGACGTGAAAGCCGCCGATCGCGACCTGGATGCCGCGCGCACGCAGCGGACGCGCGAGGTCGAGCGCACGCGGGAACTGATTCGACTGCACGCCGACCATCATCACCATGCCCGCGCCGGCGTTCTCGATCATCCGCGCGAGACGCTCGGGACGGATGCGCGTGTTCGTCTCGTCGTACGGATGAATGTCGAGCTCGACGTCGTCGCCGAGGACGCGGCGGGAGGCGCAGTCGAGAGCGAGGCCGTAGAGCGCCGCGAGCGAATTCGACGGGATCGCGGAGCGGAACCACTGAATGACGTAGCCGTCGTCGTCGTAATGCGACGGCTTGACGAGGATCAGACAGAAACGCCGCGCCATGGGAGGCGCCCAGTTTAAATCATTCGCCGCGCAGGAACTGGCGGATGGCGGCGAACACGACTGCCGGCTGATCGTCCCACGTCTCGTGCGCCGCGTCTTCGATGGCGATGAAGCGATCGTTCGCGAGCACGCGCGACCACTCCCGCCCTCCCTCGATCGGCACGTTGCGATCGCGCGTGCCGTGCAATGTCAGCACGGGCATCGTGATCTTCTTCAGGTCTTCGTCGGAGACGACGGCTTTGTCGATGGTCGGCCCGAGGATGGCGTACATGCGCATGAAGTTCAGGGGCCACTCGTTCTCGTACTCGCAGCTCGTCTTCACGTCGAAGCGTTGCGCGCCTTTCGGCGTCGCGGTGAGGTAGTGGCGGAAGACGTTCCACTGGGCGATGCAGTACTCCTTCGGCGTCTTCTCCATCGCGCCCGCCGCGCGCATCTCCTGCCACTTCTGCATCTCCTCCGCGATGGCGCCGAAGCTGTCCTCATCTTTGCCCTTGATGTCGTGATTCGCCGCGGCGCTGAGCTGGATCAACTTGCTGACGTGCTCCGGATGCGCGGCCGCGTACATCACGATCATCTTGCCGAGGTAGGAGTAGCCGACGGGGATGAACTTGTCGACTTTGAAGTGCGCGCGCACGGATTCGAGATCGCGCACGTCCTGCTCGATGGTCTGCGTCGCCGGATCTTTCGGACGATCGGAGCGCCCGCGGCTGCGCAGGTCGTACGTGATGATCGTCGCGCGATCGGAGAACTGCCGCAGCAGCGGATAGAGGATGTAGTCGAGCGGCGCGATGATGGTGTCCGGCCCCTCTCCGATGCGGCGATAGAAGAGACGCGTGCCGTCGTCGGCGATGACGTAGCCCTCATCATGCGGCGGCACATGCTCGGGCAGGACGGCAGGCGATGGACCGCCGGAGTCGAAGATGATTTTCCACGCCCCGTCTTTCTCCTTGCGCCACGTCGACGTGTAGTCGCCGACGTGCACGCCGTCGGTATCGACGACGGGACCGGTGGAGAGTCCGAGCATGCCGTCCGCGGTGACGACGACGCGCTCCGGCGTCCACGAGAACGGCGCCTCGGGCGTCGCAAAGAACCGCGACCAACGCTCGATCACCGCCTGCTTCCCGCGCAACGTGCGCGCGGACGCGAAGGTCGCATCGTCCGCGACAAACGAAAAAAACTTCGCCTTGTCCCGATCCGCAAACGCCTTCGCAAACGCGACCTCGGTCGCCCGGACGTCGGATACGGCGTCGGCGAGGGCGGGGGCGGCCAGTGCAAGCGCGAGAATGAGCGAGAGAGGCAGTCTCATAGTCGCAGAGTCTCATAGTCGCATAGAGGAGGATGCAACCTTCCTGTGAGACCTATGAGACTGTGAGCCTATGCGACTATGAGACTGCCGTTAAATCACGATCGTCTCGTGAATGGGCTGATTCTCCCAGAATCTGCGGATCGACAGCGGGGTGCAGTCGAGGGTGCGGTATTCGCCGAATTGGATGAGCTCCGCCATCGCCAGTCCCGCGGCGGGTGCTTCCATTGCGCCGTGGCCGGAGAAGCCGGTCGCGAAGAGTAATCCTTCCACGTGCGGGTGGGCGCCGAGGACGGCGTTGTGGTCGACCGAGTTGGTGTCGTAGAGGCCGCCCCACATCGACATCAGGCGGCAGCGCTCCATGCCCGGCACACGCTCCTGCAGGTAGTAATTGATCTGCTCCTCGTAATACTGCGCGTCGGCGGTGATGTCGAAGCCCGGAGGCGTGTCCGGGTCCGCGCGTCCGATGAGCAGATTCGGACCTTCGGGCCGGAAATAGATCCCGTAGTCGATGATCGTCATCGGGATGCGCTCGAAGCCTTCGATCGGCGGGAAATTCGTGATGTACAGCATCCGCTTCAGCGGAATCACGGGAGGGAGATCGTCGCCCGAGAGTCCCGACTGCTCCATCAACTGATTCGACCACGCGCCAGCAGCGACGAGGATCTTGTCGCTGGCGATGAACGTCCCGTCCTCGAGCTCCACGCCTTCGTACTTGCCATCGCGGATGCGCATCCGCTTCACCGACGTGCGCAGGCGCAGCTCCGCGCGGCCGGAGAGCCCTTCCAGTCCGCGCTCGAAGTAGCCCTGCGCGGCCTGCGACGGATCGAAGCTGCCGCACTCGGGACCGAACACGCCTCCTGCGATCGGTCGCATCTGCAGCACTTCGTTCACTTCGGGATCGATGTGATCGATGCCCGCCTTGAGTCCCGGCACCTTCTGCTCGACTTCCGCGGCGTCGAGGAACTCGATCTTCACGCCGTTCTTCGACCACTCCTGGCCGTATTTTTTCGCGTTCTCGAAATTCTCTTCGTACTGACAGAAGAGATAGCCGCGCTGATCGAAGCCGATCGGCCAGTTCAACTCCTCGCGAAATGACGCGAGCTTCTTGATCGAGTAGCTCGTGAGGCGCATGTTGATCGGCGTCGTCCAGATGTTGCGGAAGCCGCCCGCGGAGAGCGCCGTCGAGCCTTTCGACAACGCGTCCTCGCGCTCCAGCACGACGACGCGTCCCGTGTAGCCGAGCTGCGCGAGGTGATAGAGGCTCGAGCCGCCGATGATGCCGCCGCCGATGATGATGAGGTCGAACTGTTCAGCCATCAGACCGCCTTTGCCACGACGACGGCGCAGACCTTCCGCGCGCCCGCGGTGCGCAGAGCACGCGCGCACGCGCGCAGCGTCTCGCCGGTCGTGCAGATGTCGTCGACGATGAGAATGGATTTCCCTTTCGCGCGCGGCGAGCTGGCGAAGGCGCCGCGAACATTGGCGGCGCGCTCGCGCTTCGGCAGCAACGACTGCGTGGCGCGCTCGCCGCGACGCGTCAGGAGGTTCATATCACATGGGATCGCGAGCGGCGACGCCAGCGCGCGAGCGAGGAGCTCGGCCTGGTTGTAGCCGCGCCGGCGCTCCTTCGCGCGCGTCATCGGCACCGCGACGATCGCGTCGAACGCGACGTCGCCGCGCGCGCGCAGCATGTCCGAGACGAGGGTCGCGAGCGGCGAAGCGAGGAAGTCGTGGCGCGAGAACTTCAACGCGTGCAGCAGACGTTCGAGACTGCCGCGATACTCGCCCCACGCATCGCACCAGTCGAGCGGCAGCGGCTCGGTGACGCAGTCGAGGCAAGTGAATCCAGCGAGGTCTGCGATCGGCGCGGGCTGCGCGCACGAGATGCATTTCGCCACCGCGATCCGCGGCAGCGCATCCCAGCACGTCATGCAGCAGGACGCCACGCGCGCGCGCCACGGAAGCTCTTCTCCGCACGCGGCGCACGCGGACGGCAGAACGATTCGCAGCGCCTCGCGTCCTAGATTCGACAACGCGCCGGCGAGACCCGTCTGTGCCGCTGTCATGCGGTGCACATTGTAAGGAGTGTCACTTTGAACAACCAGAACGCATCCCGTATAGTGCCGGCCATGAAACGGACCTCCCTCTTTCTCGCGCTGATCGTCGCCAGCGCACTCCCCGCGCTCGCGCAGACGACGAGCGAGTTCGGCGTGATCGCCAGCGGCAGCCGCCGCTTCATCGACGGCGCGCCGCGCGAAGAAGGTGTGGAGTTCATCGAGAGCAATTTCTCCTTCTCCAAGAACGCGTTCGACATCTACTGGAAGATCCCGCTCGAGGAAGACACGGCGGTGAAACTGCGCGCGGGACGCATCGAGACTCCGGTCGCGTTCGCCTATGAAGTCGCAGGCAACCCGAACACGTTCCGCGCCGACGTCAACGGCGAGGTGCAGCACATCGAGGCCGGCGTCGAGTACTCGTTCTCGGAGATCTTCGGCTCGTCGGGACTCTTCGCCGGAGTCGGCCTGTACCGTCAAAGCGGACCCGGCTTCGACTCGACGACCAATTTCGGCGCGAGCTTCGGCGTGAATGCAGACTTTCCGATCACGCGGCGCTACGGGATCGTCGTCGACGGTACGTATCACTGGGTGCGCGCCGATTTCCAGCCGCGATTTCTCACGGTCGGCGCGGGCGTCCGCGTGTCATTCTGAGCACGTTGCTTGCTCTCTCCTTTCGCTTGGACGAAAGGAGACCAGATGGCTCAGGAAAGAAAACACGCCCGCGACGTGATGACGCGCAACCCGGAGTGCGTCAGTGAGCGCGACAGCATCCGCGACGTCGCGCGCATCATGAAGGACACCGACACGGGAGTCGTCCCGGTGGTCGATGGAAAGAAGATCGTCGGACTGATCACGGACCGCGACATCGTGGTGCGCGGCCTCGCCGACGGCAAGAACCTCGAGAACGCGAGCGTTCGCGACCTGATGACCCGGCAGGTGAAGAGCGTTCGCGAAGACGCGCCGATCGATGAGGTGCTGAACGTGATGACGAGCGCCGAGATCCGCCGCGTGACGGTGGTGAACGCGAACGACGAGCTCGTCGGCATCGTCTCGATCGGCGACATCTCGAAGAACACGACGAAGGACAA
>DATELS010000297.1:0-2207 GCA_035276365.1 Thermoanaerobaculia bacterium | reverse complement strand
GCTACGGGATCATCTGCGTGTAGATGTCCGTCGTGACGAGGTTGTGCGGCGTGCCGACGCCGCGCACGAGCCGGATCGCATTCAGCGGCTCGCCCATGTACGCCGCGTCGATCGGACCGAAGGCCTGGTTGAGGATCAGTGCCTTGCCCGCGAGCGCGAACGGGACGAGATAAAGAAAGATCGCCGCGCCGCGCGAGAGCGCGCGGACGCGGCGATGAACCAGCCACAGCGAGACCGTAGCCGTGGCCGTGTAGAGCAGAAGCGCCATGTGCGCCGGGCATCATAGATGTCCGGCGCACGCGCGCGTTTACAACTTGCCGTTCTTCAGCGTCAGGTTGATCGAATTCGCGTTGTTGCCCTCGTTCGACTCGTCGGCTTGATTCGCGTCGTCGGCATTCACCGCGATGGCGTGCTGTCCGTCGACGCCCTTCGAGTCCCACTGCACGGTGACTTCGATCCAGCCATGCGACGCGAGCGCGGGCGTGTCGACGATGCCGAGCACCGTGCCGTTGTCGAGCACGAACTTCGTCTTCGTCGCGGGCGACGCGGCGTCGCCGGTGTTCGCGACCATCGCCGTGATGCTGATGCGTCCCGAGGCGTTGCCCTTGTTGTTCTTCGCGCGGATGGCGGAGACCACGAGGTCGGCCTTCTTCGCGGGCGGCGGCGTGTAGACGACCTGCGTCGTCACGATGTTCGACCACGGGCTCGGCACACCCGCGCTGCCCGCCGCGAAGCGCGTGCGCACGCGGTAGTAGTACGTGCCCGTCGTCGCGCCGTTGCGCGTGAACGTCGTGCCGGACGTGGTTCCGACGTCGTACCAGTTCGCCGCGGAGATGCGGATGTCGTCGACGTACCAACCCATCGGCGTCGAGCCCGCGCGATTCTCCGCGCCCGCGACGAAGCGGAAGCGCAGGCGAATCGTCTTGCCCTTGTACGCGGTGAGGTTCACGGACTGCGGCGTCAGCGACTCGTCGTTGAATGCGAGCGCGGCATCCGGCGCGAGCGCGGAGCGGTTGCCCTCGTAGATCGACGACCACGTCGCGCCGTCTTCGGACACTTCGACGACGACCTTGTCATCGCCTTCGTTCATGTACCAGTCGGAGAACTCGAGCGTGGCGGTGCCGGCCGCGGGAATGGCGATCGGCTGCGCGTACGTCAGGATCGACGACGCATCCGTCGCCGCCTCGGCCGTCCGTCCCCAGAACGAGTTCGAACCGGAGCTCGTCTTCAACGTCGACGTCTCCCAGTTGAACGCTCCCGTGCCTTCCGTGGACGTCACCCACTGCGTGAGTCCCGACTCCGCGTCGTCGCTGACGAGCGTCGAGAGCAGCGTCGCCTCCTGCACGTCGTCGGGTCCCGTCGCGCCATTCGGACGATCCCACGCCAGCTCGACCGCACCATCGGTATCGGGATCCGTGTGACCCGCGCCGAAGCGCAGCACCGGCGGCGCCTGCACGATCGAGCAGTCGGGATTCACGTCGGCGATGACGGTCGCGCTGAGATTCGATGTGTTGCCATCGGTCGTGAAGCCGCTGAGATTCGTCAGCGTGAGGTTCACGCCCGCGGGCAGCTTCCACACCGTGCTCGTCGCGGTCGCGTAGTTGTCGATGTGGGTGCAGCCGTCGAACTGATTGTCGTTCGGCGCCATCGTGTACGCGGCGTCGTCGAGGTTCGGCGTCATGTTGCCCGGCTGCGGCTGCGAGTCGACGACGGTCTGCGCCGGCTGATCGCTGTTGCCGGTGTTGCCGTAGCCATGATTCTCATCGGTGTACAGGATGGCCACGCCCGGAGCCCACGCGGGGTCGCCGCGATCGCTCTGACCTTTTCCGTCCTTGTCCCAGCTCACGCGATCGCGCACTTCGATGTAGTACGCGTGATCGGTCTCGAGTCCGTCCGCGGAGCTGACGCGCGACCAGCCACTCGGGAAGAGGCGCGTGTTCTCGTCGCTCGACTCGAAGTTGCTCTTGTAAACATCCGCGCCGTCCGCGGTGACGGTGATGTCGTCGATGAACCAGCCGCGCTTCGCGACCGCGGGATCGGTGGCGTACGCGAATCGCAGGATGAGTTCTTTGCCTTTGTACGGCGTCAGGTCGAACTCATCATCGATCCACTGCGCCGCGGGATACGAGCCGAGGTGGCGGTTCGTGTTCGCGAGCGAATTCTGTTCGCCGGAGACGCCGGTGATGAACGTTCCGTACTGCGTGTTG
>DATELS010000296.1:0-2500 GCA_035276365.1 Thermoanaerobaculia bacterium | reverse complement strand
GCGCCGGATCCTTGCGGCCGGGATACGGACCGGGCCGGATCGACTCGATGCGATAGCGACCCTGCGCATCGGTGCGCAGCCACGCGCGCAGGTTGCCCTGCTGTGGACCGCCCGGCGTGAGCGGATAAATGCCCTTTGCATTCGTGTGGTAGAGCATGAGGATCACGCCGGGCGCAGGCGTGCGTCCATCCGGCTGCATCACCGTGCCGGTGATGATCATCCGCTCGCCCGGTTCCGTGGCCGGCGCGATACGCGCGATGTACGTGAGATTCGGAGAGAAGAGGACGTAGGCGAGGATGAGTGCGAACATGCTCTCAAGATGCCGCGTCGTCGCGGAGCGTTAACGATGAACGATGAACGATGAACGATGAGGAGACGCACGGCGTTCATCGTTCATCGGTCATCGTTCATCGTTCTCAGTACGCGTTCTCGTGACGCAAGCCATGCAGCACGGTCATGAACAGGATCTTCATGTCCAGCAGCAGCGACCAGTTCTCGATGTAGTACAGGTCGTGCTCGATGCGCATGCGGATCGAAGTGTTGCCGCGCCAGCCGTGCACCTGCGCCCACCCCGTCATCCCCGCGCGCACTTTGTGGCGCAGCATGTAGTGCGGGAACTCGGCGCGGAACTGCTCGACGAACTCCGGACGCTCCGGACGCGGACCGATCACGCTCATCTCGCCGACGAGCACGTTCCAGAGCTGCGGCAGCTCGTCGAGCGACCACGCGCGGATGAAGCGTCCGACGCGCGTGCGCCGCGGGTCGTTCTTCTCCGCCCACACCGCGCCGCTCTGCGTCTCCGCGCCGACGCGCATCGAGCGGAACTTCACGATCTCGAATGGCTTGCCGTCGAGTCCCATGCGGATCTGGCGATAGAAGACCGGTCCGCCGTCCTCGAGCCAGACGCAGAATGCGACGAGCAGCATGATCGGCGACAGGACGAGCAACGCCGCCGCCGCGACGACGATGTCGAACGCGCGCTTGACGAAGCGTCCCGAGCCTTCGAGCGCGGTCTCGGAGAGATTGATCGTCGGCAACCCATCGAGGTCTTCGACGCGCGAGCGCAACACCATGAACTGCAGGAGATCGGGCACGACGTGAATCGAGACGCAGTTGCGCACGAGGCGGTCGAGCAACTCCATCATCGCCTTCGACGACGCGTGCGGCAGCGCGACGAACACGTGATCGATCCCGTGCTGCTGCACCACCGACTCCGCATCGTTGATGGTGCCGAGGCAGCGGAGGTCGGGGAGATCGCCGGACTCGCCGTTGCGGAGATAGCCCGCGATGCGGAAGCCGAGCTGGTCGCGATGCGCGTTCATGCGATCGAGCACCGCGCGCGCGAGCTCGCCGCTGCCCGCGATGAGCACACGATCGAGATCCTTCCCCGCGCGATGACGGCGTCCGACGACCGCGCGGACGATCATGCGTCCCGCGATCGAGAACAGCATCGCGGCGACCATGAACATCGCCAGCGTCGCGCGCGAGTACGGCACGATGTGACTGCTCGCCGGCCGCACCCACAGGAGAATGCCGGAGAGGATGATCGTCGCCACGACCGATCCGAACGCGACCGCGACCCATTCCTCCGCGCGGCTGCGCGTCGGGCGGATGCGATAGAGCCCCTGCACGGAGAACGCGAGCGGGAAGATGATGGTGATGATCGGCAGGAGTGCGACGTAGGTCTCGAAGTCCTGACGCCCTTTCGTCACCGGGATGACTTCGAAGTGGAAGCGCAGGAACCACGCCGCGAGCATCGCCAGGTTCGACGCCACCGCGTCGTTGACGAGGTAGACCGAGGCGAGGGTTCTGTGCTTTTTCTCGATCATGGTTGGAGCGTGGCCGCGAACTGTTCGACGAAATGCGCGCGGGAAAAACGCGACGCGTGCGCGCGCAGCGCCTCGCGATCCCACTCGCGCGACTCGACTGCGTCGAGCGCGCGGCGCAGCGACTGTACGTCGGGGCCGTCGAAGAAAATTCCTGTGCCTCCGTCGATCACCGAGTCCCTCACCCCGCCCTCCCCCAGCGCGACGACAGGAGTCCCGAGCGCCATCGCCTCGAGAGGCGTGATCCCGAAGTCCTCCACCCCCGGCAGGAGAAGACTGCGCGCCCGGGCCAGACGCGCAACGATTGTATCCCTCGGCACCGGTCCGGTGAACTCGACGTCGCGCCCGCTGCGCGCGCGCATTTCCTCGAGCAGCGGACCGCCGCCGATGACGACGAGCCTCCGCCCGCGCGCCGCCTCGATCGCGAGCTCGATGCGTTTGTACGGCACGAGCGCGGAGACGATCACGTGCTCGTCGCTACGTCCCTGCTGCATCGGCGCGGCGAGAAAGACGTCATCGACATACGGATGAATGACGTCCGCGTCGCGGTCGTAGTAACGCCGGATGCGCTCGCGAACGAAGTTCGAGTTGGCGATGAAGCGCGTGACGCCGGCCGAGGAGCGCACATCCCAGCGACGAAGCCATGGCGCGATCGCCATCGCCGCCGCGCGGCG
>DATELS010000295.1:0-3130 GCA_035276365.1 Thermoanaerobaculia bacterium | reverse complement strand
CTCCTCGGCTTCTCCGACATCGTCAAGATTCGCAACCGCGTGCTCGAGATGCGGACGCGCGGCCAGCGCGTCCTGCAGCTCGAAGGCGGCGAGCCGTTTCTCACGACGCCCGACTTCGTGAAGGAGGCGATGCGCCGCGCGCTCGACGCGAATCAGACGCGCTACGCGCCGTCGTCCGGCATCCCCGAGTTGCTCGAGGCGCTGCGCGCGAAGCTCGCGCGGAAGAACGGAATCGAAGTCGCGGCGAGTGATCTCATCATCACTTCGGGTGGCGCGCACGGCCTCTTCTGCGCGTTTCAGGCGAGCGTGAATCCCGGCGACGAGGTGATGTTCTTCGCGCCGTACTGGACTCCGATTCACGATCAGGTGCGCTTCGCGGGCGGCGTGGAATCGCGCGTGCCATGGGATGACGTCCGCGGACGCGACGACATCCGCGAGGCTCTCGAATCCCACTGGACGCCGCGCACGCGCGTGCTCTACGTGAACTCACCCGCCAATCCCTCGGGTGACGTGCTGACGCGCGCGCAGATGCTGTCGATCGCGGAGTTCGCGAAGGCGCGCGACCTCACGGTCATCGCAGACGAGGCGTACGAGGATCTGTTGTACGACGGGGAGCACGTGTCGATGGCGTCGCTGCCGGACATGCGCGAGCGCACGATCACGGTCTTCACGTTTTCGAAGAGCTTCTCGATGACGGGCTGGCGCATCGGCTACGTCGTCGCGCCGCCTTTGTTCATGGAGTTTCTGCGCAAGCTCGTACTGAACACGGTGAACGGCGTCTCGACGCCGACGCAGTACGCCGCACTCGCCGCCGCGCAACAGGACACACACTTTTTCGACGCGCTGCGCGAGGAGTACCGCAAACGCCGCGACCTGCTCGTCGGCGCATTCCGCAACGCCGGCTTCGACTGCCTCACCCCACCCGGCGCGTTCTACACCTTCCCCGACGTCCGCACACGCCTCGGCGACGACTCATGGAAAGCGATGGAGACGCTCCTCGACCGCACGTCGATCGCGTCCGTCCCCGGCGTCGTCTTCGGCCCGGAAGGAGAAGGCCACCTGCGTATGTCGTTCTCGACTTCGATGGAGACGATCGAGGAGGCGGTGGGGGCGCTCGGGAGGCTGTAGGCTTGAAGTCTCAAAGTCTTCAAGTCTCAAAGTCGCAAAGTCTCAAAGGAGTTCACGGTTCCTCTTTGAGACTTTGAGACTTTGAGACTTTACGACTCGTGTCCCTCGAATTCCGCATCGCCCGCCGTTATCTCTGGAGCGCGCGCAAGCGCGCGCACACGGCGTTTCTCTCCATCATCAGCATGCTCGGCCTCGCGGTCGGCGTCGCGGCGCTGCTCATCTCCATCGCCGTGCTCTCCGGGTTGCAGGGACAGATCAAGGCGCAGCTCATGGAGTCGAGTCCGCAGATCCTCGTCGAGCCCGCGGGGCAGAATCACATCGACGGCGCCGATGCCGTCGTCGCGGCCGCGCGACGCCTCGGCATCCGCGACGTGCGTCCGTACATCAGCGGCATCGCCTGGGGCGCGAACGAGCTGCGCGAGGCCGGACGTCCGATGCGCGTCCGCTCGTACGTGCCGGGACAGGAGCCGCGCACCGATCGCGCTCCGGCGCAGGAACTGCGAAGCGACCAGCCGCGCATCTTCGTCACGCGCGGCTTCGCGGCGTCGCTCTCGCTCGACGTCGGCGCGCTCGTCACCGTCGTCGCGCCGCGCACGCGGCTCACGCCGTTCGGTCCCGTGCCGGTGATGAAGCGCTATCGCATCGCGCGTCTCGTCACGCTGACGGACGACAAGGAGATGCCCGATGCGTGGCTCGAGCAGAGCGAGGCGGGAGGACTCTTCGGCACGGGCGGCGGTCCGACGGCCATCGAGATGTACGGCCCGCCCGCGCGCGCGGACGAAGTGCAGACCGCGCTCGCGAAACAGTTCCCGCGCCTGCAGTTCAAGACGTGGAAAGACATCAACCGCCCTCTCTTCCTCGCGTTGCGCCTGGAGAAGGTGGTCATGTTCGCGACGATCTCGCTGATCATCTTCGTCGCCGCGTTGAACCTCGTCTCCTCGCTCTCCATGCTGATCCTCGAGAAGCGCCCGTCGGTTGGCATTCTGCGCACGCTCGGCTCGACGGAGCGCAGCATCCTCTCGCTGTTCATGCAACTCGGCCTCTTCATCGGCCTCACCGGCACCCTCCTCGGCAACCTCCTCGGCCTCGGCGTGTCGTGGGCGGCGAACCGCTGGCATCTCGTGCCGCTGCCGCCGGAGATGTACTTCATCGGTTACCTCCCGTTCGTCCTCGACGTCGAAGACGTGATCGGCGTGAACACGATCGCCGTGCTGCTGTCGGTGATCGCGACGTGGTATCCGGCGCGCGTGGCGTCGCGACTCGATCCGATCGCCGCGATCAAGGAGGAGTGAGTGAAGAAGCGCTTCGCCGCGGTGCTGATGCTGCTCCTCGCGAGCTGCGCGCAGTTCCCGGTCACGGACGAGGTGAAGATCGAGTTCAACCGCGACGACACGACGGTGCTCGTGACCGCGGAGACGTCGTTCGAGCTGCAGTCGCGCAGCGACGAGGCACGCGCGCGCGTCGAGGCGGCTCGTGCGGCCGCGTCGTCGAACACGGACGCTTGGTCGCTGCGCTTCGCGCGACTGCACCCCGAGGTCGAGCGAACGACGCGGCAGACGCGCAGAGGCGTGCTGGAACGCGTGACGCGCGTCGCGAGCATCGCCGACGACGAGCTGCAGCAGATGTTCTCGGACACGAACGTCACGGTCGACGTCGTGCACGGCGACGGCTGGCGCGAGCTGCGGTTCTATCCCGGCACGAGCGCGCGCGCGACGCGCGAGCAGCAGCGGCAGTTCAACGCGGAGCTGGCGTCGTGGAGCGCGCTCGTGGCGCGCTACTTCACGGCCGTGCATCGCCTGTACGACTACATGAACGAGAACCCGGGCCGCGCGAAGTATCTCTTCGCCGCGCTGATGAACGAGAAGCGCGAGGACGGCTCGCTACCGATCGTCGCGGAGGAAGAGCAGCCGCTCATCGACGACGTCGGCCGCGCGATGGACGACGTGGGCGCGCGCATGGATGAACAGGAAGGCCGCGCCGCCACGTTCGCGGAGGAGGCGGA
>DATELS010000294.1:0-7231 GCA_035276365.1 Thermoanaerobaculia bacterium | reverse complement strand
CGTCCTCGCCGCCCGATCCCGCCCGCGGCGGCGAGACGCCGCCGCGCCAGCCGACGAGACGTCGGCGGTCCGCTAGATTCGCTACACCTGCGCGACCACCAACCTCGTCTGCTCCCTGCGCGTTCTCCGCCGCTCCGCCTCCACGCGATTGCGCCCGTTGCGTTTCGCGCGGTACAGCGCCTGGTCCGCGGCCTGGATCATCTCCGCGGGCGACGCGAATCCCGTGTGCGCGAGACTCGCCGCGCCCACGCTCACCGTCACCGGCAGCTCGCCGCCCGGTACGCGCACCGGCGCCGACGCGATCGCCGAGCGCAGCTTCTCCGCGAAGCTCACCGCATCCGCGAGCGGCGTCTCCGGCAGCAGCACCACGAACTCCTCGCCGCCGTAGCGCGCCACCGTGTCCGACGACCTCGCCGAGCGCGCGAACCTCCGCGCCACCTCAGCGAGCACCTCGTCGCCGACCTGATGTCCGAACGAGTCGTTGATGTTCTTGAACTGATCGACGTCGACGAGCACCACGGACAGCGGCCGGTGATAGCGCGTCGAGTGATGGAACACCTTCTCCAGCGTCGCACCGAAGTGACGCCGGTTGAACACGCCGGTGAGGCCGTCGCGCGTCGACAGCTCCTCGAGCTTCCGCGCCATCTCCACGAGCTGCTTCTGCATCGCGATCACGCGCCGCGACGCGTTCACGCGCGCCTTCAGCTCGATCGGCTGGAACGGCTTCGTGATGTAGTCGTCGGCGCCGAGGGCGAAGCCGGCGACTTTGTCGTCGAGGGTGGATTGGGCGGTCAGAAGGATCACCTGACGGGTGTCGAAGCGGCGATCCGTCTTGATGCGCCGACAGATTTCCGTCCCGTCCATGTCGGGCAGACGGCGGTCGAGAATGCACAGTTCCCAGTCGCGCGACTCGATCGCCTGCAGCGCCTCGGCGCCCGTGGAGCAGGGGATCACCTCGAGGTCCGGCGCGCTCAGGAGCGCGGACACGAGGCGGAGGATGGCCGGGTCGTCGTCGACGAGAAGGACGCGGAACGGGGAGGTTGAATTGGGTTTTTCCATGAAGGACGGACAGCATCGAATGTAACCGTTTTCGGGGACTTCGGATTTCCGTCTTTGAGGGCGTTCGTGTCAGGCGCCGAGGACAGTTGCGGCCTCGACGGTGTCGTCTAAAGCACTGACTACGCTGCACATCCTGCTGAAGCCTGCATGGCAGTGATCTCGCCATACAGTGTTATTACAATGTCAGATAACATTGCGGTTCGTGTGCCTGAAATGATCCTCGTGCTCGATCGCGACCGCGCGCGCGCCGCCCGCTCGGCCGCCGCGATCGCCTCGCCCGACCGGCTCGTTCTCACCGGCTGCGATGCCGCCCTCGGCCGTCTCGTCGCGAGCCGCGTCACACTGCACGCGATGGTGACCGAGGCGCAGATCGGGGGACCGTTCGCGTTCGACGGACTCGACGCGATCGACGACGTGCGTCGCGCGTCGCGCGAGTGCCGCGTCATCGTCACCGGCGACGCGTTGCCGCAATCTGTCATCGACGAGGCGCTGCGCCGCGGAGCGGAAGACGTGCTGCTGCGTCCGTTCGACCTCGGCGTGATTTTCGATACGTCCGCATCCAAAGAAGGCACGATCCTGCACATCCCGACCATCGACGAGTTCATCGCCAGCGAGCACCTCACGCCCGCCTTTCAGCCGATCGTCGACCTCGGCGACTCCACGCGTCGCGAGATCGGATTCGAGTCGCTCGCGCGCTATCAGCAGAGCGCGCTGCCGTTCTGCGATCCATGCTTCATGTTCGAGTACGCGCGGCTGCGCGGCATGACCGCGGAGCTCGATCTCGCGTGCATCCAACGCACGCTCGCCGCCGCGGGCTCGCTCGCGCGCGACGGAAAGATCTTCATCAACGTCCATCCTCGCGCGCTCGCGGACGGCGACCGCTTCGCACGCACGCTCATTCAAGCCGCGGACGACGGTGGCGTGCCGCTCGATCGCGTCGTCCTCGAAGTGACGGAACAGGAGAAGCTCGAGCTCACGCCGTCGATGGCGCCCGCGCTCGACGAGGTGCGCGCGCACGGCGTCGAGTTCGCGCTGGACGACGTCGGCGTGTCGTACTCGCACCTCGACCTCATCGACCGCATCCGCCCGTCGTATCTCAAGATCAGCCATGAGTTCGGCACGAACTTCGAGCAGGACGCGACGCGCACGAAGATCATCCGCAACATCCAATCCCTCGCCCGCGACTTCGCCTGCGAGATCATCCTGGAAGGCGTGGAGACCGAAGCGACGTCGAACGCCGCCGCCGAGATCGGCGCGCGCTACGCGCAGGGATTCTACTACGGGAGGCCGGCGGCGGCGGCGGGCATAGAATGAGTGCGATGGGTCTCGCCTACGCGGAGCTGATCCTCGCGAATCCACGCGAGCCGGAATTGCAGCCGCTCGCCGTGCGCGCGCTCGCGGACAGCGGTTCGCTGCACCTCTGCATTCCGGAGCATGTCGCGATTCAACTTCAACTCCAAGCGCAGGATCAGCGAGAAGTGACGATCGCCGACGGATCACGACGCGTGTGCGCGTACGCCGGTCCCGTGGAAGTCCGCTTCGACGGCCGCCGCTGCTACACGGGTGCGCTCATCCTCGGCGAGGAAGTACTGCTCGGCAGCGTGCCGATGGAAGACATGGATCTGGTGATCTCGCCCGCACAACGCGCCGTGACGGTGAATCCGAACAGCCCGAACATCCCGTCATCGATTGTGAAACGCGGAGCGTGAACGAGCGCAGTCACACCGGGCGCGATTTATCCGAGTTCCACCGGTGCTTCACGTACACCAGCAGGTACCGCAGGTAGGCGTCGATCCTCTGCTCGGGATCGTCGCGGAGCGCGCCGGTCATCGTCAGCCAGCGCTCGATGCGCGGTCTGTCGGAGAGCAGCAGCGCGCCGCGGAGCACGGTGAGAGCGCGCGCGGGAGGATCGGCGCGGCCACGCAGCAGCTCATCCTCGACGATCTGCATCAGCAATTCCTTGTTGCCTTCCGGATCGATGGTGCCGAGTGAGTATGCGATCTCGCTCACGTAATGACCGGACGCGGTCAGCGTCGGATCCGCGAGCATCTTCTTCAGTGCGCCTTGCGCGCAGACCCTGCCGGTGGGGCCGAGGTCGCGGAAGTGGCGGTGGGCGCGGCGGCGTTCGTCGGGGCCGCCTTTCACCGCATCGCGCAGCACCGCCTCGAGTTTCGGACCCGGCGTGTGCAGCGACTTCTCGAGCAGCGCGGGGATCATCGGAAAGTCGCTGACCCAGAGCGTCTCGATGCCGTGTCGGCGATGCGACAGCACCGCGTGCGCCTCCTGCTTCGCATCCGTCGCATCCACCTTCCGGATCAGCACGTGCGGATGAATCGGTGAGCCGAACTCCTCGACGAGCGTATTCATCAGCAGATTGAAATCCGGATCGATCCCGCTGAAGCCGACGATCAGCATCGAGAAATTCGTCAGGAGGTGATGCAGGAACGCGCGATACGCGGGTCGCTTCGCGAGCAGATCGCGATACGCGACGTAACTCAGCACGAGCGGCTCCGACGAATCGAGGGAGCCGTGCGCCTTGAGGATGAACGGCTTCGCGAGACCGCCGCGAATCGCCGTCACCAGATCCTGTTCGTCGTACGGCAGCAACACCTCGGGCACGTCCGCTCCGGCTTCGCGCCACGCGTTCTCGTGTCCCTCGTCGTAGTTGAACGTGAGCACGCCGCGCGGATTCACCTTCACGATCGCGCGATGCGTGTCCGTGGTCTCGCCGGCGCGCGGCGTCACCTGCGCCCGGAATGCGCTCGCGAATGCGACCGGATCGATGCGCTCCAGCATCGTCGCGGCCTCGATCAGCATCTCGCCGTCCGCGGGCGTCACGTCGAGCAGCACCTTGCACGCCGCGCGCGTGTCGTCATCGAGCGTTGGTCCCGTCGCGTCCATGATGTCGCGCAGCAACTCGCTCCATTGCGGCATGCGCGTGCCGTCGGCGCGCTTCATCGGCGCGGAGATGCCCGATCCGGTCACGACGAGCAGACGATCCGACGCGACGAGATCGCGCAGCGTCGCGTACGCCGGACTCGCTTCGTCGACGAGGCGCGTCACGTCGCGGTCACCTCCTGAATCGACGTCCAGAAGCCGTCCCACTTTTGCGCGAGCCGCGCGACATGCGCATCGAACGCATCGCGATCCGCCGACGTCACGTAACGGCTGGCCAATTCCTCCGCCGCATGCTGATGTCCGGGCTCGACCTCCGCGTGGCGGATGAAGAACACGAGATCGTCGTCCGTGAAGAGACGCGTGCCACGCAGCGCGGCGAGCAGTGGCGCGTAGGTCTCGACGGCGGACGACTCGAGGAAGACGTACGCGGCGAACGCCTCGACCGGACTGCCGTCGTGAAACGAGTCGTGCAGTGCGTCGACGTACGCGCGCACTCCGGGCGCGACCACTTCGTCGGCGAGCGGCAGCTTCGTCACGTCCACGCCCGTCGCGGCGACGAAACGCTCGAAGAGCCGCGAGTGGACGGCCTTCGGGTCGCCGCCTCCGAGCTCCTCGGAAAGCACGGATGCGAGCTCCGCGAGCGAGTCGCGATCCTCCGGCGCGACCGCGCGAAAGAGTCCGGTGAACTCGATCACCTGATGGATCGAGAAGTAGTGATAGTGCTTCGCGAACGTCGCGAGCACCTCGCGCGGATTCGGCTGTGCCGCCATCCAGCGGATCCAGGCCTGTTCGGTGTGTTGTGCGGGCATGACGGAAAGATACCGGTTTCGCCCCCCTGCCGAAAGTCACCCCCCGCCCACTCCCCCTCCGGCACATGTGCCGTTCGCGCGCGGCGCCTACATTGCCGTGCATGAACAACGACAACGTCATTCACATCGACCACGTCGACAAGTCGTACAAGCTCGGGCGCATCGAAGTCCTCGCGCTGCACGACGTCACGCTCGACATTGCGCGCGGCGATTTCGTCGCGCTCGCGGGGCCGTCCGGCAGCGGCAAGACGACGCTCCTCAACATCATCGGCTGCATCGACAAGCCGGATCGCGGGCGCGTCGTCATCGACGGCATCGACGCGAGCGCCGTCCCGCTGCACCGGCTCGCCGCCACCCGCCGCGACACCCTCGGCTTCGTCTTTCAGACCTTCAACCTCGTGCCCGTGCTCACCGCGTTCGAGAACGTCGAGTACCCGCTGCTGCTGAAAGGCATCCCGAAACGCGAGCGGAGAACGCGCGTCGCGCATTGGCTCGAACAAACCGGCATCGCCGCGCAGGCCAAGCAGCGTCCCGATCAGCTTTCGGGCGGACAGCGGCAGCGCGTCGCCATCGCGCGCGCGATGGCAGGCGATCCCAAGCTCGTCGTCGCGGACGAGCCGACTGCGAATCTCGACTCCGACACCGCGTCGCGCATCCTCGATCTGCTCGCCGACATCAATCGCGACACGAACTGCACCTTCGTCTTCTCCACGCACGACCCTTCGCTCATCTCGCGCGCCCGCCGCGTCATCCGCATCACCGACGGCCGCATCTCACAGGAGGTCTCCGATGTTCGCGCGACTCGCATTGCGTAACATTTTTCGCAACCGCCGCCGCTCCGCCATCACGCTCGCCGTGATCGTCTTCGGCGCGATCGGTCTCATTCTCTTCGGCGGCTACAAGGCCGTGACCTTCCGCGGACTGCGCGAGAGCACGATCCGCGGCCGCATCGGCCACATTCAAGTCTTCCGCGCCGGCTACGCGTCGCATCAGTCGCAGAAGCCGCTCGAGTACGCTCTCGACGACGTCGCCTCGCTGCGCAAGCCCATCGAGCGCGATCCGCGCGTGCAGTTCACCGCCGCGCAGACGACGCTCATGGGCCTCGCGAGCAACGGCGAAAAGTCCGAGACCTTTCTCGCCACCGCGGTCGAGCCGGACAAGGACAAGCAGATGCGCGCGCAGAAGCTCGTCGCCGGCACCGATCTTCCCGTCAACGAAGTCGACGCCATCCTCGTCGGCAAAGGTCTCGCGCAGTCGCTGAACGTGAAGCCGGGCGACTACATCACGCTGATGACGACGACCACCACCGGCTCGCTCAACGCACTCGACGTGCGCGTGGCCGGCATCGTCATGAGCGGCGTGAAAGAGCTCGACGACCGGTCCATCAAGATGTCGCTCGGCGGCGCGCAGCAACTCCTGCAGACGACGAAGGTCGAGAAGCTGCTCGTCTTCCTCAAGGAGACGGAAGACACGGCCGCGGTGCAGAAGGATTTCGCGACGCTGTTCGCATCGCAGCACTGGTCTCTGGAAATGAAGAACTGGTCGGATCTGGCGAGCTTCTACCACCAGGTCGTGATGCTCTACAACGGCATCTTCGGCTTCCTCGGCATCATCGTCTTCGGCGTCGTGATCTTCAGCGTGGCGAACACGATCGCGATGTCGACGTTCGAGCGCACGCGCGAGATCGGCACGCTAATGGCCGTGGGCACGACGCGCGCGCAGGTCTGGCGCATGTTCTTCGCCGAAGGCGTCTTCCTCGGCCTTCTCGGCGGCATCTTCGGTCTCGCGGCCGGCGCGCTGCTGGCGTGGCTGATCAACCAGGGCAACGTCATGCTGCCGCCGCCCCCGGGCTACACGGTCGGCTACCGGTTGCACATCCTTCTGCAGACGCCGGTGATGTTCACGGCGTTCCTGATCGCGCTGGTGACGGCGACGCTGTCGTCGATCCTGCCCGCGCTGAAAGCGTCGCGCATGAAGATCGTCGACGCGTTGGGTCATATCTAATGAAAAAGCTCATCCTCCTCCTCGCACTCACCGCATCGCTGCGCGCCGAAGACGCCGCATCGCTTCTCGCGCGCAGCGACGTCTATCGCAATCCGCTGAGCAGCTTCTCCATCGACGTCGAGCTGACGAGCTTCGAGCACGCGAAGAGCACGACCTCGAAGTTTCGCGTGTACGGCAAGGGCTCGGAGCGCAGCGTCGTCGAGTTCCTCGCGCCCGCGGCGGAGAAGGGCAAGTACCTGCTCATGCTCCGCGACGCGATGTGGATCTACCTGCCGACCGCGAGCCGCCCGATCCGCATCTCGCCGCTGCAGCGGCTGATGGGACAGGCGTCGAACGGCGACGTCGCGCGCACGAGCTTCACCGTCGACTACAACGCGACCAACGCGACGGAAGACGCGGGCGCGTGGGTGCTCGACCTCGACGCGAAGGACCCGTCGCTCTCGTACAAAAAAGTGCGCCTC
>DATELS010000293.1:0-3408 GCA_035276365.1 Thermoanaerobaculia bacterium | reverse complement strand
CGTATCCCTCCCCTCCCGGATGAAACCGGTCGAGCGATAGCCGGTCGTGGTGCGAGAACAAGTCCTCCGTCTGCACGAGCGTGAAGTTCGGATCGCTGCCGAAGTGATCGAGCAGGCGCGCGTTCCAGCGATGCACGAGCGGCGTGAGCCGCGCGCCGATCGGCGACTTCACGAACGGGTTGTACAAGCCGACGAAGAAAATGCGCGCGGTCGGATTCGCGTCGCGAATCTTCTCCACCGCTTTCTCGATGCGTCCCAGCACCTCGTTCATCGTCGCATCCGGATTCGGCGGCGCCGCGTTGCGCCAGTCGCTGCCGCCCCACAAATCGTTGCCGCCGATCGACACGATGATCATGTTCGACTGCCGCAGGATCGCGCGCACGTTCTCGCGATCGAGCACGTCGAGCAGGTCCTTCGTGCGCGCGCCGTTCACGGCGAAGTTGTACGTGCGCTGCGCGCGGATGCCGCGTCGACGCAGCTCCGCATCGAGACGTCCCGGAATGCCGAGTCCTGTCTCGTCGCCTGTGCCGCGCGCGAGGGAGTCGCCGAGGATGACGGGAGCGAGAGTCGCGGGCGGAGGGGCGGGCGCGGAGGTGGACGCAGTAGCCGATCCGAGGTCGATGGCGGCGCCGGTGTCGCCACGGAGATACGACGCGAAGCCGTACGCGAACAGCGCCGCGGCCGCGAGCGCTCCGCCGATCGGCAGCGTCCAGAAGAGAAAGCGGCGCATCGGCGTCGAAGGTAACATGACGCGGCCCCATGTCTCTCGCCGCCTCGCACCTCACGAAAATCATCGGCGACCGCACGATCGTCGATGACGTCTCCTTCGACCTTCGCCCCGGCGAAGTCTTCGGCTTCCTCGGACCCAACGGCGCGGGCAAGACGACGACGATCCGCATGCTCGTCGGCCTCATTCGTCCGACGCAAGGCACCGTCACCGTCTGCGGCTATGACGTGCGCCGGCAGTTCGAGGATGCGATGCGCTGCATCGGCTGCATCGTCGAGAATCCCGATCTCTATCGCTTCATGACCGGCCGCGAGAACCTGGAGCACTTCGCGCGCATGCTGCGCGTCGCGCCGAGCGAGATCGAGCGCGTCGCGGAGCTGGTGAATCTCGCCCATCGCCTCGACCAGCGCGTCGGCACCTACTCCCTCGGCATGCGCCAGCGCCTCGGCATCGCGCAGGCAATGCTCGGCGATCCGCGCGTGCTCATCCTCGACGAGCCGGCGAACGGACTCGATCCCGCGGGCATCCGCGAGATCCGCGAGCTGTTGCGCGGACTCGCCGCAGAGCGCGCGATGTCGGTGTTCGTGTCGAGTCACTTGCTCGCCGAAGTCGAGCTGATCGCGGATCGCGTGGCGATCATTCACAAGGGTCGCATCCTTCGCACGGGACCCGTGCGCGAGCTGATCGCCACGCGACGCGCGATGGAGTTGCGCGTCGATGACGCGTCGCGCGCGAGCGAGATCCTGCGCGCGAACCATATCGATGCGACGATCGAGGACGATCTCGTGCTCGCGCCGATCGAGGAGAACGAGGTCCCGCCGCTCATCGCCGCGCTGACGCGCGAGAACATCGCGGTGTACCACGCGCGCCCTCGCGTGCAGACGCTCGAGGAGATGTTCCTGGAGACGACGGGAGGAGAAACGGTCGGCTGATGCTCATCCCGCTTCTGCAGAATGAGACGCTGAAGCTCATCCGGCGACGCCGCTTCGCGATCGTCACCGGGATCCTGTTCGTGATCCTCCTGCTGATCGCGTACGCGCAGTACCGTGAGATGCAGCGCACGAAGAACGAGAACTGGCGCGCGGAAATGCAGGAGCGGATCGCGCGCTACGAGAACCGCATGCGCCGCGGCAATCTGAACGAGTCGTGGGCGCGATCGATGCGCGCGGAAGTGCGCCGCCTGCAGTTCTATGTCGACCGCGGAATCAATCCGGAGCAGAAGACGGCGCCGCTCGTGGTGCGCACGTTCGCGAATGCCGCGGGCTTCCTCCTCCTCCCGCTCCTCATCGGCGTGCTCGGCTCGGACATCGTGTCGGCGGAGAACGCGGAGGGGACGGACAAGCTGCTGCTGACGCGTCCCGTCCGACGCTGGAAGATTCTCACGGCGAAGCTGGTGACGCTGTGGGCGTTCGCGTCGCTGACGCTGCTCATCGGCGCGCTGATGTCGTACGCGGTGACGGCGCCGGTGCTGCCCGCGCGCGGCTGGGACATGCCCACGTACCACGGCTTCCAATTCGGCGGCGACACGCTGAAGGTGGAGACAATCCGCGAGCTGCCGCTGTGGAAGGACGCGCTGATCGCGTACGGCCTGGAGTGGTACGCGCTGCTGACGGTGGCCGCGATCGCGCTGATGCTGTCGGTGCTGTTCAAGTCGTCCGCGGCATCGATCGGAACGATGCTAGCGTCATTAATCGGCGGCACGATCCTGACGCGCGTCAGCCCCGACTGGACGGCCGGCAAGTACCTCTTCGTGAGCGCCCTCCCGCTCGCGGACTATTACACGGGACAGGCCCCGCCCTACGACGGCATGCCGATGTCGTTCTGCATCACACTGCTGGGCGTGTGGGCGGTGGGAGCGCTAGTGGTGGCGTACACGATTTTCGTGAGACGGGATGTTTTCGGGTGAGGTTCCGTCAGGCGACAACAACATCGCGGCCACAGTATCGACAGACTGTCGCGCGCCTCGGAATCGACGAAAGGCACGACGGGCACTCACCCTCATCCTTGCGCCGGCGCTCCGCCTCTTCGGACTGCTCACGTTGCGTAAGGTAGTTTTGGCGCCGTACCGCTTCTTCTTTCCAGTTGCTCCGCTGGACCGCGGCGACGATTACTCCAAAGGGCCCGAGCACGAGACCGAGGACAAAGCCCTGCCACGTCTTGCCGAACGGCGCGAACAACATCCATGCGATCACCGCCGACATGAGAGACGAAAAAATCACGAATTCGATCATTACCGTGGTAGTGCAATTACTTCCGAACTGATCTTCGCCGCGGCGTGCGATCCGGCGAGATGACAAAGTCATTGCTCAGCCAAGAACCGCACGCATTTTCAACCTCGACGTAATAAGCCTTCGTCTGCGTGATCGGCGGCGTCGTGATCTGCGATGTTGCTGATGTCGCGACTCGCGTCGCATCTTGAATGAGTCGCGCCTCCGTCTGGCCGACCGCGAATAGATCGAGCGCAATCGTCGCCGGCTGACCGTACGCGATCACGACATTCGACACGTCGGACGCGAGGTACGGGAAGAGACATCCCGAGCGGCCACACTCGACCTTGATCGTAAAGTCGCCGCCGCGATTGTCGACGGTACTTGTCGCGTCGATGTGATACCACCCTGTCTGCGGAACGACGAATGTCGCGGTGGCCCGAGTGGACGATGGCGTCTGCGCGCTCTTGAGGA
>DATELS010000292.1:0-3536 GCA_035276365.1 Thermoanaerobaculia bacterium | reverse complement strand
GGCGTCCCGGTAATCTTCTGCCAGTATCCCAAGTAGGACATCCCGAGGAAGACGACTGCCCTTGGTCGATACGTAGAAATGAGCGCTCGGATGCGCTCGATACGCAGCGGAACAACGTACTGCCGATAGCTGTCGCGATCGCGAAGGTACGGCACGTTCCAGGGCGCGTACAGCCACGTACGAACGTTCGGCGACGGCAAGGGCAGCAGCTCAAGAATGCACGTATCGCCGTTGCTGCGGCCTAAGTCGCGCGCTTGAAATGAGCGCACGTACTCCGTGTCGGATGGCAGTCCCCGAGCACCGAGCAGCAAGTGAATCATCTTGGCCCACGTCGGCTGAATACGAGCATCCGCATTCAGGTGTTTGGTGATGCCGATCGCGTGGTGATACTGCGCCAAGTCTTCGAGGTCGCGCTGCCCACGTTGCTCCCACACAGCCAGGCGGTGCGTGACCTCCTCAACTGTCCCGCCTCCGCCTTCCTCCATCCCGACAATCCAGATCGGCGCCGCCCACGATCCGTAGCCGAAGAACGTCGTTGTGAACCGTTCGAGCGTGGCCGTCGCCGGAGCGTGCTGCATCGAAACGCAGCATGGCGCGGTGAAGCAAACAGCGCAACATGAGCCATCGCGAGGTCGTGACCCGTGTTAGCGAAACAGGTCGCCGAGTCGGAACGAGAGTCGAAGGGCCTCCGGCCAGCCAGCTTCGATGAAGATGTCGAGGATCTCGACCACGCCATCACGGCATGCATCGTCACTTTCGAGAAGGTCACGGTAGTCTGCCAAGTACCTCTCCACGACCGAAACGACGGCACTCATCCCGAGGTGCTCTTGTGGGTATCCCATGTCAGCCGCGCGTCGGAGGAGCGCGACGATCCGAAGAAAGGTACCGCGAGGGTCGAGGTCGATGAAATCCTCAAGCGCATCCAGTACGGAGTGTGATGCGGGGACGAGCCCGACGTCGATTAGTTCGTCGATCAGCTCGCAGGATTCCTCGAGGAACCGTGGCACGATGCGGGCGCGTCGCTGCGCAACGTCAGGCGGCAGCGGCGCGTCATCCTTCGCGGGCTTTCCACAGGCGAACTCCACCTCTGTTGCGATACCCGCGATGACGCGCGCATGATTCTGCACGACCTTCAACTCGGCTTCCGGCAGCGGTGTCGTACGGAATTCCGGGCGCGAGACTGCTGCGCGGACCGCAGCGGCGCTTACCGCAAGGACATCACGCGCGAATTGGATCGTCCGCTGCCGGAGCGCGGCGGCCTCGTCCGGCTCACCTTCGTCCGAAACGAACGCATCGCGGATGCCGTGCACCGCGTCACCGAGGATCTCGGGGTCGGCCCCTGTGATGACTTCATCGAGCCACGCGCGCGCGTCAGCGTCGTCTGCATAGATGTAGAGATCACGCAGGAAGTCCGTGACGACGCGAGCGATCAACTCCGGTGGGCGCGGCGTGGCGAACCGCCGGAAGATCGTGCTCGCGTGCTGCACGCTGCGGTTGCGGTCGCGGCGCTGGAGCCACCCGAGCGGCCGCAGTGATTGCGCCGCGACCGCCAGCCGTTGCTCGTTGTCGCGCGTGCGATCCAGAATCTTCCACGCGAGGTCTTGCGCGGATTCCGCGAGCACCTGCGCATCCGCGATGATGTGGCTGCGTACGCTGGCAACCGGATCGGCGCTCAACCGCTCGATCGCCGCGAGCACCTCCTCGTCCTTTGCGGCGGCAGCGCGGTGCGCGAGCCACACGAACCCCTCGGCAGCAATCGCACGTGCGCCCTGGCTGAGGCTCGGGTGCTCCGTATCCCACTGGAGTTCGTGTTGCGGGTCCAACGAGGGATCGTCACTCTCGGACGCCGCGAGCAAGAGGTCGCGTGCGCGCTGGTAGATTGGATCGTCTGAGGAAAGTTCGGTGTTATGCGCGATCGCGCGGCCCCCGGATGCGATCTCTGATTCAAGCTGACGCCGCAGGGCAGGATCGAGGTCCGGGTGCCCGTCGTTAAACGCTCTCGCAGCGTCGACCGCTTCGAGGAGGCGCGCGCACTCCGCGGGCGGCGGTGCGCTGTTGCGATACTGCATCGCGAGCTTCTCAAGTGGGTCGAGCACCGCGCGAATGTCCTGCGGCAACCGCTCCATGTCGCGATCGTGCAGAGACCCGCGCCAACCCGTACGTACGCTCGGCTCGTCGTCCGTCTCGTCCTGCGCTTGCACTCCGACTGGAGCGCGCAGCGCGATCATTTCGTCAGTCACGAGGAGATCGACCGGGAGCACTTTGGCGAGTCGATCGCGACGGTGCGCCGCGTACTCTGCTTCCTCCGCCGGGACACCCTCCGGCATCGCGAGGATGGCGCGTTCGACCGCTTCGCGCTCGCGGTGAGTAAGAACCGGCATGAGCGCCGGCATAACCTCGAACGCAGCGGAGTAGATGTCGTCCAGGCGCAGGACATTCGTGCTCGTGAGCAGGGGGATCGCGAACTCCTTCAACGCCGCCGGCGCCGCCTTCGCCGCGAGGAGGAAGCGCCGCCAGACGGCCGCGAGGCGATTCTGCTGCACGAGAACATCGAAGATCCCCCGCGGGACATCGGTCCCCTCGGTTGCGCTGCTCGCGACGGTCTTCTCGAACGCACTCAGCATCGAGCGAAGGTCATTCGATACCGCGTCTCGTATGCGGCTGTGGTCGGTCCGGACGTGCGCTGTCCGACCGGCGACGTCGAACGACGCGTCTTCGGGCTCGCCGTGCCGCGTCTGCTGCGCTTCGTCCCCTTCGACGGCACCGATGAGCGCCCTTGTCGCCTCCTGCGGATTCGCCTTGAGGAAGGCCGGGAACGCGCGTCCGAGTGAGTAGAACGCTCCTTGGTAGTCCTGCCGGCGGTGGGACGTCATGCCGAGGATCGCGCTGTCGCTCAGCGACGTCGCTTCCTTCGACGTCTCCTCGTAGCCGAACGCTGTCCGGTAGACCGCGGCAACGAACGAGGGATCGATGGGGATCAGCCGCTCGACCTCGCGGGCGAGTTGGGGAATCTCTTCGTAGCCGACGTCCGGCAACCGCGCGGGATCGAGTACGCGCTCAAGCAGCATCCGCGAGCCAGCAGGATCGGTCTCGTACGTCCGCGCGACGCTCATGATCGCAAGACGCACGAGTCCGCGGTACCGTGGATCACTCCACGAGAAGGCGAGAAGCGCTCGTGCGGCGCTGCCGTACTGCGCACGCTCCGCGGGCGACAGCGCAGTCTCCTGCTCAACGGCCCGGCGCAGGAGGTTCGCCACCGGGTACATCGCGCCGGGATCGCCGGTCGCGCCGGCGGCGGCGGCCAGATCGGCCCACGGTCCTGCGTCGGGACCGAGGATCGGCCGCGAACCCGCGTGGACGGCCATGACGACGAACTGGAGCACTTTCGCTGCTGTCGCGCGCCGGGTCGCGTCCGGGCCTGTGAGCGCCGCCACGAGCGGCGCGAGGTCATCGATCGTTGTCGCCAGTTCCGCGGCCGCCATCGGACCGATGATCCGGCTGAGCGTCGGGATACCAGCATGCTCGAAGATCGTGAA
>DATELS010000291.1:0-2794 GCA_035276365.1 Thermoanaerobaculia bacterium | reverse complement strand
TCGGTTCCAGCGTCGCCTTGATCTTCAACACGTCTTCGATGATCGCGCGCGCGACGTCGGGGCGAATCTGCGTCGTGCGGTCGGAGAGCGCCTGCGGCGGGTTGTCGTGCACTTCCATGAAGAACCCGTCCGCACCGGCAGCCGCGGCCGCGCGCGCCAGCGGCCGCGCGAACTGCGGCGTGCCGCCCGTCTGCTTCCCTTCGCCGCCCGGCTTCTGCATCGAATGCGTGATGTCGTACACGACCGGCGCGCCGAATCCGCGCACGATCGGGAACGCGCGCATGTCGACGACGAGATTCTGATAGCCGAACGAGCTTCCGCGCTCCGTGATGAAGACGTTGCCGTTCCCGACCTCGTTCCCCTTCTCGAGAATGTTCTTCGTCTCCTCGGGCGAGAGGAACTGCCCCTTCTTCACGCCGACCGCTTTGCCCGTGCGCGCCGCCGCGGCGACGAGATCCGTCTGCCGGCAGAGGAACGCGGGGATCTGCAGGATGTCGAGCACCGCGGCCGCGGGCTCGGCCTGCCATGGCTCGTGAATGTCGGAGAGGAGCGGAAGTCCCGTCTCCTCGCGCACGACGCGCAGCATCTCGAGACCTTGCTCGAGTCCCGGTCCGCGGAACGACTCGACCGACGAGCGATTCGCTTTGTCGAACGACGACTTGAACACGAGATTGATCTTGAGCTCATCGCGCAGCTTCACGAGCGTGCGCGCCATGCGCAGCACGTGCTCCTGCGACTCAATCACGCACGGGCCGGCGATGAATAGGGGAGGCTGATCGCCGCCGAACGCGAGGTCGCCGGTGATGCGAATGCTTTTGGTCGTCACGGCGCGGGATCGTATCGCGTCAGGCGCGTGGGATGCACTCTCGCCGCGCGATGCGCTGGGCACTCCTCACTCTCCTCGTCTGCGCGAGCGCGCGCGGCGCGATCGTGCACGTGGCGAAGAGCGGCAATGACGCGAACCGCGGCACGAGCGACAAACCGTTCCTCACGATCACGCGCGCGGTGCGCGATCTCAAAGCCGGCGACGGCGTGCTCGTGCACGCGGGCACGTATGCCGAAACGGTGACGATCTGGCGAAAGAAGGGAACGCAGAAAGCTCCGATCGACATCCATCGCTTCGCGAATGACGCGGTGATCATCGACGGCGGTCTCACGCTGAACGAAGTCGAGTGGATGTCGCTCAGCGGATTCGAAGTGCGTAATTCGCGATCGCGCGGGATCATGCTCTGGCACGCGCGCCACACCTCCATCCGCTGGATGAACGTCCACGATACCTTCCTCGGCGGCATCCTCGCGTCCGACAGCAGCGACATCCGGATCGAAGGCAACACGATCCGCAACACCGCGCTGCAGAACCGGGCGCGCACCGCGACGCAGGATTGGCCGCAGGCGCTCGCGGCCGGCGGCTGCGAGCGCGTGATCATCCGCGACAACCACGTCTTCGAGAACTACGGCGAAGGCATCGACGCCGTGCGCAGCAATCACGTGACGATCGCCGGCAACACCGTGCACGCGAACTACAGCGTGAACATCTATCTCGACAACGCGCGTGACGTCGTCGTCGACGGCAACTTCGTTTTCAGCACGCACGACACGCGCTTTCATCGCGACGATCGTCCCGCGCACGGCATCGTCGCGGCGAACGAGCGGTACACGCAGCCGAATCCGCTGCGATTCCTCACGATCACGAACAACGTCGTGCTCTGGTGCCGCTCCGGATTCGCGTACGGGAACTATCAGGCGGGCGGCGGACTGCACGCGACGACGATCGCGAACAATACGTTCTACGCGAGCACCGAGGCGCTGATGCAGATCGAGGATGGGGCGCATGACACGACGAAGATCGTGAACAACCTCTTCTACGCGTCCGGCGGGCGCGCGTACACGAAAGGGATTCCGCGCGGCATCGCGTTCCGCGCGAACGCGTGGTTCGGCGGCGATGCCAAGACGATCGCGAGCGGCGCAGGCGACGTGCGCGCAGACCCGCGGCTCGTGAACGCGGGCGGCGGAAGAGCCGCGGACTACGATCCGCGTCCCGACTCGCCGCTCGTGGCGCCGAAGATCGGCGCGCGGAGCGCGGTCAGGAGTGCTTCCGCGCGAACTGCGTCGACGGCTTCACCGCGTCGCGCAGGCGCTCGACTCCGAAGAGCTTAGGAGTCGCGCGCCCCGACACGATCGCGTGCGCGGCCATCTCGCCGAGCGCGGGTGACAGCTTGAAGCCGTGGCCCGAGCCGCCGCCCGCGAGCCAGACGTTTTTCGCGCGCGGGTGGCGGTCGAGGATCAGATTGCCGTCCGGGCTGTTCTCGTACTGGCAGACCTCCGCACGGAGGAGCGGCGCGTTCGCGAGCTCGGGGAATCGCGCGGCCAGCACTTTGCGCGCGTCCGCGATTCCGCGCGCGGTCGCGGTGCGGTCGCCATTCGTCGGATCGAACGCCGCGCCGCGCGTGTCGTCCGCGATCTTGAAGCCGCGGCCGTCGACGTCGGGAGCGCCGTAGACGATGCGCTCGCCGAAGTCGACCCAGATCGGGAGACGCGGCGGCTGATAACGCACCGAACCCGCTGGCGTGCCGAAGTAATAGACCTCCTGCCGCGTCGGGTGCACCGCGTCGCCGATGACGTCCGGGAAGACGCGGCCGAGCCACGGACCGCATGCGAACACGAACGCGTCCGCCTCGAGGAGCGAGCCGTCCGCCAAGCGAACGGAAGACATCGCGTCGTTCGCGATCGCGCCCGGCTCCGCGAAGGCCGTGCGATAGACGCCGCCGGCGCGTTCGACCGCATCGCGCACCGC
>DATELS010000290.1:0-7606 GCA_035276365.1 Thermoanaerobaculia bacterium | reverse complement strand
GATCCGCCGCATCGAGCACTTCTCCGGCGTCGATCGCGTTCTCCTCGCAATGACGATCGAGGAGCTTCACGATGCGTCCCGCGAGCCGCCCCGCGTGCGGCAGATCGAGCGGGATGTCGAAGTGCGCCACGCGTGCAGTATAGGTCGGGCTGTTAGAATGCCTGCATGCCCGACAACGCAGTTCCCCGGCGCCGCTGGCTGCGCCTCACTTCCCTCGGCTTCGCCCTGGTCGTGCTCGCGCTGATCACCGTCGCGCTCGTGCTGTTCGACAAGCCGCACTTCGGATGGATGGTCGGCTCGCTCTTCCTCGAGTTCATGACCGCGGGCGTCGTCGTCGGCTCCGTGCTCATGCTCATCGGCGCGTGGAATCTCGCCGAGCGCAAGACGTGGCGCGGCATCGCGCTCATCGCGTGGGCGCTGATCGCGATCACGTCTCCCGCGTTCGGACTTCTCTTTCTCGTGCCGTGGGGGCTGCTCGCCATCTCGTCGCTCATGATCGGGTGGATTCTCGCGACGCTGTTCCGGCCCGCGGTCGCGTAGATGCGCGCGGTGTCACGTCGCGACTAGCGCCAGCACCTCTCCGCACTTCGCCTCGATCTTCAGCGTCGCTAGAGCATCGCCGCGCGTCGGGCCGATGTTCACGATCGCGATCGGCAGTCCGCGATCCGCGGCGCGTTTCACGAAGCGGAAGCCCGACCACACCGTGAGCGACGAGCCGACGACGAGCAGCGCGTCCGCCTCGTCCACGCGTCGCATCGCGTACGTCACCTTCTCCGGCGGCACCGACTCGCCGAAGAACACGACCGCGGGTTTCAGCGGACCGCCGCAGCGACGGCACTCCGGCACCTCGAACGCACCGACCAGATCTTGTGCAACCTCGGCATCGCCATCCGGAGCGAAATCCGCCTCGTCCGCGTGCAGCCGATCCCACTGCGCGCTCGCCAGCCATCGCGCGTTCAACTCCGCGAGCCGCTCCTGCATCTCCGCGCGCGGAGTCTCCGCGCGGCATTCGAGACAGACCACCACGCGATTGCGTCCGTGCAGTTGCACGACCGCGCGGCTCCCTGCCTCCTGATGCAGATCGTCCACGTTCTGCGTGATCAGTTGATGCACGCGTCCGCGCGACTCCAACTCCGCGAGCGCGACATGCGCCGCGTTCGGTCGCGCGCGCTCGAAGCGCGGCCAGCCGCGAAAGCTGCGCGCCCAATAGAAGCGCCGCACCTCCGCGCTGCGCACGAACGCGCTGTAGTAAATCGGCTTGTGCCGCGACCACGCGCCGCCGGGACTCCGGTAATCCGGAATGCCCGACTCCGTGCTGCAGCCGGCGCCCGTCAGCACGACGAGCCTTCGCGAGCGATCGATGAATTCCGAGAGCATCAGCGCGCGAACGGATTCTCCATCTTCGGTCCGGTGGCGAGATCGGTCAGCGCATGCACGAGCACGCGCGCGCCGCGCTGCAGATCATCGATCAAGATCTTCTCGTCGACGTCGTGTCCGGGATACGGCTTGCCCGGGAACCACATCCCGAACGCGATCGCATTGGGGAGTCTCTTCGCGTACGTTCCGCCGCCCGAGATCGCCGGCTTCGGATTCTTTACGCCCGTCGCCTGCGCGTACACATTCATCAGCCGCTTGACGATCTTCGCTTGCGGATCGAAGCCGAGGGGCTCGTCCGAGAAATACGAGAGATCGGGATCGATGACGAGCGACGCGCCCGTGCGCTTGTTGAAGTCCGCGACGAACTGCTCGAGATACGCCTTCGCTTGCGCGGCCGTTTTTGGCGGAATGCGCCGCAGATTCGTGTACAGCTCGAAGCGGCTCGCGTCCTTCTCCATCCGCTTCACCGTGCCGACGTTCACCGTGTAGCGTCCCCACACCGCGTCCTTGTCGGTGATGCCGAAGCCGCTGCCGTACAAATCCTGTCCCGCCAGCCGCGCGAACGCGAAGAGATCGTTCGCGCCGCCGCTCGGCAGCTTTCCTTCGAGCGCGCGTGCGAGTGCGACCAGCGCGTTGCGTCCGCCGTTGATGTTGACGCCGGAGTGCGCGGACTTGCCGTACGCGACGACACGCATCACGTCGTCTTCCGCGTTCACCGCGATGCGCGTGCCCTCCGGCATCTTCGTCGCGCGCAATGCGTCCGCGAGCTTCGTCCAATCCGGCTCGCCTTTCATCCAGCGCAGCGTGACCTCGGCGCGATCGGGAACGATGCTCGCCGAGAGTCCCGCGTCGATCGACTCGACGCGATACGGCTTCGCCACGCCGGCGCGCTCATCGAGCTGCGTCGAGACGCCCAGTCCATCCCACGCCTTCTCGCCGACAACGACGGGAAACTCGGAGTCGAGCACGAGCGAGTAGTCGGGCGGCGTGTGCGTCTTCAGGTACTCGGCCATCTCCGTCGCGTTCGATTCTTCTTCGCTGCCGACGAGCAATCGAATCGTGTGCGTGCGCGCGACGCCGCTCTCCTTCAGCGCCTTCATCGCGAGCAGCGTCTGCACGAGCGGACCTTTGTCGTCCGCCGCGCCGCGTCCGAGGACGAAGCCGTTCGCGACGCGGCCCTCGTACGGCGGAAACGACCACGCCTCCGCCTCGGCCGGCTGCACGTCGCCATGAATGACGAGTCCGAGGACCGGCGCGCCCGCGGGACCGGCGAGCTCGATCTCCGTGATCTTGCCCGCGTCGCGCGACGTGAAGCCGAGCTCCGCGGCCGTCTTCGCGAGCCACGCCTTCTGCTCGACGTGCGCGTCGGGATGGAACGCGTCGGTGGGAAAGCGAAGCACTTCGGTGAGCATTGGGACGAGACGCGCGGCCTCGTGCTCGTTGTAGTGCTTGACGACAGGCGAAGAAGAAACGGTTGCGGCGAGCAGCAGTGTGGCCAACATGACCGGCGATTGTAGCGAGCGCGCGGCTCGCGGTCCGGTACAATCGGGCAACACCAATCAGTGCCGAGGAGCTCCATGAAAACCTTCTTCAAGGTGGTCGGAATCGTTTTGCTCGTGATCGTCGCGCTCGCCGCGATCGGCGTGTCGTATCTCGTCCTGCGCAAACCGGCGCAGCGTCCCGCGAGCGCGGACAGGATTCAGGCGACGCCGGAGCGCGTTGCGCGCGGCGAGTATCTCGTCAAGCACGTGAGCGCGTGCTTCGACTGCCATTCCGAGCGCACGATGGCGTACGGCATGCCGATGGTTCCGGGACGCGAAGGCGTCGGCGGATTCGTGTGGGATGCGAAGATCGGCTTCCCCGGCACGCTCGCCGCCGCGAACATCACTCCCGACCTGGACACCGGCCTCGGCAAATGGAGCGACGGCGAGATCATTCGCGCGATCCGCGAGGGCGTGAACCGCGACGGCAACGCGCTCTTCCCGATCATGCCGTACGGCCACTATCGCCGCATGAGCGATGACGACGTCGCGTCGGTCGTCGCGTATCTGCGCTCGATGAAGCCGCAGCGCTACGAGCGTCCGAAGAAGGCGCTGCAGGCGCCGCTGAACATCATCGAGAAGTTCATCCCGAAGCCGCTCGAAGGACCGGTGACGGCGCCCAGCCGCGCGAACACGGTGGTGTACGGCGAGTACCTGTCGCAGATCGCGGCGTGCCATGAGTGCCACACGCCGAAGGACGACAAGGGCAACGCGATCCCAGGCAAGGACCTCGCCGGCGGGTTCGAGATGCACACGCCGCAGTTCCGCGTCATCAGCGCGAACATCACGCCGCATCCGTCGACGTGGATGGGACACGCGACGAAGGAGGAGTTCATCGGGCGCTTCCGCTCGTTCGCGAGCTTCAACGCGTCGAACGCGCCGCAGGCGCAGAAGGGACGCAACACGCTCATGCCCTGGCTCACCTACTCCGGCATGACCGACGAAGACCTCGGCGCCCTCTATGACTATCTGAAGACCGTGCCTCCGGTGGAGAACAAGATCAACTCGTTTCCCGACGCGCCGAAGTCGTAGATGACACGTTGCTGGTTTCTGGTTGCTGGTTGTTTGTGGGCCGGCGCTCTGAATGCCGGCGTGATCTATGACTTCGTGACGACGATGGAGCGGCCGCGCTCGACCGAGAAGGTCGCCGGTCGCATCTGGGTGGAGGGCGAGTCGTACCGCGCGGAGTTCGAGCGCGGCGGCGCGAAGACGGTCGTCATCTCGCGCGACGGCGACCGCACCGCGACGCTCATGGATGTCGAGAAGAAAACGTGGGCGAATCGCTCGCGCGTGGCGGGAGCGGACGTGCGCTCCGCGGAGTTGTTTCTCTGGCCCGCGCCGGGCGCACACGTGATCGGCACGCCGCGGATTTCGCATCGACTCGGCGAGGCGTCGACGATCGCGGGCGAGGCGGCGGTGGCGCACATCATCGAGGCGACGTTTCAGATCGAGAGCCGCGTCGGCAGCGCGCCGTTGCGCGGGACACTGCATCTCACCGCGACGATCTCGACGAGCGACTCGCTTCCCGACCTGCCGATGCAGCAGCGACATCTGCGCACGGGATACGAGTCGGTCGATCGCGAGCTCGCGAAGGCGGAGGCGAACGTGCACGGCATGGTGCTGCGGCACGATCTCGTCGTCACACGCGCGTTCGAAGGCGGGCCGCCGCAAGTCGAGCGCACGCTCACGGAGATCGTGAAGCTGGAGCGGGCGGCGGTGGCGGAGTCGACCTTCGTCGTGCCGGACGACTTCACGTACACGGGACCGGTGACGCCGGGACATTGAGCGGAACGCCGGCGTCCCCGCCGGCTGATGTGGCGGCGTCCTCGCCGCCACCCCCCGGGCGCGCAGGCGAGACGCCTGCGCATCAGCCGGCGAGGACGCCGGCGCTCCGTTAGTGCACCTGATCGAGCGCGACCACGATGAAGCCCGCGGTCACCAATCCCGCCATCGTCGACGCGATCAGCGCCGCGCGCGGGCGTTCGTGCACGTGCGGGAGCAGATCGCTGGCGCCGAGGTAGAGGAGGAAGCCGGCGAAGAAGGCGAGCTGGTACGCGAGGATCTTCGGATCGATACGCAGCACGCTCGCCAGGAGCGCGCCCGCGACCGGCGCCAGTGCGTCGACCACGAGCAGCGTCACCGTGCGCCAGCGGCTGTTGCTCGCGGCGAGCATGAACGTCACCGTGTTCAGTCCGTCCGCGAAATCGTGCGCGATCACCGCGGCGAGCACGATGAATCCGACTTGCGAGCCCGCCTGAAATCCGACGCCGATCGCCAGTCCGTCGAGAAAGCTGTGGAACGAGAGACCGATCGCGCCCGCGAGTCCGACCGTGTGGTGATGTCCCGGCGCGCCGTGCGTTTTCTCGCCATGGATGATCGTCAGTTTCTCCAGAAGAAAAATCGCGACGAAGCCCGCGACGAGCGTGAGCATCAGCGTGCGCGTGTCGATCGCGTGCGCGTGGCTGATCTCGACGATCTCCGGCACGAGATCGAGAAAGACGACGCCGACGAGAAGGCCGGCGGAGAACGCCATGATGGCGTGGAGAAATCGCTGGTAGCGGAACGCGAACGCGCCGCCGGCGAGCGTCATCCCGAAAGCCAGCAGCGCCCAGACCGCACTCATGCGGCGGGGATTCTACAGGCTAGTCGGTGTACACACGGACGAGGAAAACGGCATCCTCTTTCTTGACGGTGGCGATGGCCTCTTGCCCGCGCGGACGCGTACAGCTCACGAGCTCCGCATCGCTCTGACGCACGAACCGCGAGATGGCCTCATCGGGGTCGTTGGCTTCGACGAACATGCGTCGCGACTCGCCGTCGAATGCCGGGCGGTGCGTGTACTCACTGGTCAGTGCTCGCGCTTCGATCGTGTATTGCAATCAGCCCCCCGGTTTTGCGTCTGCCGCAAAGTCAACAGCAAACGGTACGCCAATGGAAACCGTGAAACAGCGGGCGCCGCTATTGCATCTCCGCCGCGATGTGGGTCCCACCGAACGCGTTTTGGTTGTCGACGATGAGCCTGCGATCCGCGCGTTGATCGCGAAGATCGTGGATCGCGCCGGACTGCTCGTCGACACCGCGGAAGACGGCGCGGACGCGATCGAGCATCTCGAGGCGAACCAGTACAGCGTGATCGTCCTGGACCTGATGATGCCGAACGTCGACGGCTTCGCGCTGATCGAATACCTGCGCGAGCGCCCCGGCGAGAAGCCGGCGATCATCGTGATCAGCGCGGGCGAGCCCGCGGCGCTGCGGCAGCTCGACGGCTCGGTCGTCCATTCCATCGTCCGCAAACCCTTCGACATCGACGTCCTCGGCGACCTCATCTCCGCCGCCGCCCGCGCTCGCACGCAGGAAAAGGAGAGCGCGCAACCCGGCGCCGATGTGCTCCCGTTCCCGCGGACGAGCGACTCGGTCTGCTGATCAAAACCCGCGTCGCACGATCTCCAGAATCTCCTCATCCCCCGCTTCCCTTTCCATCGCCGCCTCGACGGCGAGGCTGATGTCGTCGCGGAAGAGTGTCGCGACCGCGGCGACGCGGCCTCCGTCGCGATAGACCACGGCGGCGTTGTGATCGTCGAGCGTTCCGAAGAGCTGCGTGTCGTCCGCGCGCGTCGTGAAGCCGACGTACGCGAACACGAGGTCGTAGTGCTGGCTCCAGAAGAACGGGACGCCGGTGAAGCGCTCGCCGCGGCCGGCGGCGTTGCGCGCGGCGAGTTGTCCCTGACGCGCGGCGGCGACCCAATGCTCCACGCGAATGGCCGCGCCGGTGCGCGCGTACGGAAAGCGCGCGGCGTCGCCCGCGGCGAAGATGTTCGGTGCGCTCGTCCGTAGTTGTTCGTCGACGACGATCCCGCGGTCGATCGTCAGACCCGCGCCTTCCGCGAGGGCGAGATCGAGCTCGACGCCGATGCCGACGATGACCACGTCGCACGGCTCGACCTTCCCGTCGTCGAGCACCACGCCGTCGCTGCGGATCTCGACGGGGCGAACGCCGAGGCGGAAGTGGACGCCGTGGGATTCATGGAGGTGGCGGACGAAGTCGCCGATGTCGGTGCCGAGGGGCGCGAGCGGGCGGGCATCGGGCGCGATCACCGTCACGTCGACATTGCGTTCGCGCAGCGCGGCCGCGGCTTCGAGTCCGATGAAGCTCGCGCCGATCACCGCCACGCGCTGTGCCGACTCCGTCGCTGCGCGCAGCATGTCCGCGTCGTTCCACGTGCGCAGGTAATGGACGCGCGCGTCGGGCGCGGTCGGAATCGCGAGTCGTCGCGGACGCGCACCCGGCGCGAGGATCAGTCGATCGAACGCGATCTTCTCCCCGCCCGCGAGCTCCAACTCGCCGCGCGCGGCATCGATGCGCTCCACGTTCGCGCGCAGCCGCAGCTCGACGCGATCTTTCGCATACTCCTCCTCGCTGCGCAGCGGAATCCAATCTTCCGGCGCGCGTCCAGCGAGGTAATCCTTCGACAGATTCGGCTTGTCGTACGGCAGGCGATCCTCGCGCGTCAGCAGCGTCACCCGTCCGCCGAATCCGATGCGGCGCAGCTCCGTCGCCGCGAACGAGCCCGCGGCTCCGGCGCCGACGATCACCACGTGTTCATTCGACGAGGGCGGCTCAACCGCCGGCGTCTCCACCACCGCGCCGACGCGCACCATCTCGCCGTCGCGCGTCACCGACCACTTGC
>DATELS010000289.1:0-8811 GCA_035276365.1 Thermoanaerobaculia bacterium | reverse complement strand
AACATCCGGCATCGTTGCAGGAAGAATCGACTGCTGAATCTCGCGCGCCGTGCGCAGCTCGTTCTCCAGCGCGAGCTGCTCGCGCTCGCCGCGCAGAAACGCGCGCACCGCGGCGAAGCCGAGGGCGGCGACGAAGAGGAGGAAGCCGAGCGTCTCGTTGCCGCTCGGCCATGGTAGCAGGCCGAGCGCGGCGAGATTGTTGTTCAGCGCGAAGAGCAAAAACAGAAACGCGCCCGCGAGCACCACGCGCAGCTCGAGCGTCATGCGTCCGCGCAGCCGCGCGGTGTTCGCGATCACGCTGACGCCGCCGAGAATCACGAGCACGTTGTTGACCAGCTCCAGCGAGCCAGGAGTGCGCGTGAGAATGTCCGACGCGATCCCGATCGGCGCGAACACCGTGAACGCCACGACCTGCCACCAGAGCGTCGATTTCCATCCGCGTCCGATGAGCCGCACCGTCAGCGCCCAGCCCGGAATCGTGATCGTGTACGTGATGAACGCGACCGCGAAGCGCGTCGATGGCAGCGACATGCCGAAGACGAGCGGCACGTACGAGTCGCACACGAGGCGCAGTCCGTAGAGAAACGTGAACACGCCGAAGCCGAGGAGCGTGAGCGTGTCGCCGCGACGCCGAAGCAATGACGCGATCGCCGCGACGATGCCCGTGAGCATCAGCACGAACGCGACGACGACACTCACCGCATCCTCGCGCATCGGCGCATTCGCCGCGTTTTCGAGCGCGAGCGGCAGCCACTCCTCGGGGACGAGCATGGGCGCCGCACCGAGGATCGTGCCGCGATGCGCGTGCGGGATGCGGACGTACAAGCGATGCCCCGCCGCGCCGCGCGGCAACGCGACGTCGTGCAGCATCAAACGTCCATCCGTCGCGGGCTGATGAAACGACGACACGCGTGTCGCATCGACGAACACTTCGAGCTCGCCTGCGTACGCGCGAAAGACGAGATGCGCGTCGTCGCGCAGATCGCTTGGCAGGCGATTGCGCATCCACATGTCGCGCACGCCGTCGCCATCGATGTCATTGCGCCACTCGATCGCATCATCGGGCTGCGTTGCGCGCGACTCGGTCAGCGTGTAATCCCAGCCGCGCTCCATCCGCGGAATCGCGGCGAGCAGGAACGCGAGGACGAACAGGCGCTTCACGCGGGCCTACGCTACCATCGCGAGCATGCTCAACTACATCTGGTTCGGCCTCATGGCGATCGCGCTGATCGTCGCGGCGTTCAACGGAACGGCCGATGCCGTGTCGAAGGCGGCCGTCGACTCCGCGAAGACCGCGGTCGAGATCGCGATCGGTCTCGTCGGCATCATGACGCTGTGGCTCGGCATCATGCGCATCGCTGAAGAAGGCGGCCTCGTTCAACTCCTCGGCCGCGCCTTGCGTCCCGTGCTGCGCTGGCTCTTCCCCGAGGTGCCGGCCGATCATCCCGCCGCGGGCGCGATCGTCTTCTCGCTCGCCGCGAACATGCTCGGCCTCAACAACGCCGCGACGCCCCTCGGCATCAAGGCGATGGAAGAGCTGCAGACGCTGAACGAAGACAAGGACACGGCGTCGAATCCAATGGTCACCTTCATGGCCCTCAACACCTCGGGCGTGCAACTCATCCCAACGACGATGATCGGCATCCTCGCCGCGGCGGGATCGCAGCAGCCGACCGCGATCATCGCGCCGGCGCTCATCGCCACCGCGATCGGCACACTCGCCGCCGTGCTCGCGGCGAAGGCGCTGCAGCGGTTCTATCCGCGGGGAGCGAAGTGATGCGCGAAGTCTTCGACGCGATCTCGGTCTGGGCGATCCCGTTCCTGCTCGTCGTCATTCCGCTGATCGGAATGATCCGCGGCGTGAAAGTCTTCGATGCGTTCGTCGACGGCGCGAAAGACGGCTTCGACGTCGCGATCAAAATCATCCCGTTTCTCGTCGGCCTGCTCGTCGCGATCGGCATGTTCCGCGCGTCGGGCGCGATGGACCTGCTCACGAACGCGCTCAAGCCGGTGATAGCCACGACCGGATTCCCCGCCGAGCTCTTGCCACTCGCGATTCTGCGCACGCTCACCGGCAGCGGCTCGCTGGCGTTCACGACGGACCTCATCAAGACGAACGGTCCCGACTCGCTGATCGGGCGCATGGCCGCGGTGATGTACGGCAGCTCCGAGACGACGTTCTACGTCATCGCCGTTTACTTCGGCGCGGTGAGCGTGAAGCGCACGCGACACGCGGTGCCGGCTGCGCTGATCGGCGACGTCGTCGCCGCGATCGCGACCGTCGCCATCTGCATGTGGATGTTCTGACGCTACACAGTTCTTCGAATCGAGACGAGGTAGACCATCACGCCGGTCGCGAGCGCGATCGCCGCGGCGACGAAGTTGAATCGGTCGAGCGCGAAGAAGAAGAGCGACAGCGAAGTCAGCGTGCCGAGGATCGGGAAGATGAGTCCCGGCGTGCGGAAGCCCTCGTTCAATTTGCGCAGACGCGGCACCGCCGCGCACGTGAAGAGATACGTCGTCAGTCGCGCGACCGCGGAGAGTTTCGCCATCTGCTCGAATGAGCCCGCGAGCGCGAGCGCGAGTGCGACCGTCGCATGAATGCCGATGGCGACGCTCGGCGTGCGGAAGCGCGGATGCACGTACGAGATCGGACCCATGTTGCGATCGAGCGAGAGCGCGTAGAGCATGCGCGAGCCCTCGAGCATCGTGCCCGAGTTCGTGCCCGCCATCGACAGCAGCGCGCCGAGGGTGACGATGATCGCGCCGATCGGGCCGACGATCTCCGCGGCCGCGGACGCGATCGGCGTCTCCGTCGTCGACAAATCCGGCAGCGCCGACATCGCCGCGAGCTGCGCGAGCACGTACATCGCCGCGATGCAGAGGATGCCGACGAGCAGCGCCCACGGCAGGTCTTTGCGCGGGTTCTTGTACTCGCCCGCGGGAACGCCGAGGTTCTCGAAGCCGGCGTACGCGAAGAGCATGAACAGCGCGGCTGCGGCCCAGTCGGTGCCCGGTCCGGGAATCGTCATCGACGCGGGAATCGGATTGTGGCGCCACGCGATGAGCGCGACGATGATGAAGCCGACGAGCGGCACGACTTTGCCGAGGGTGAAGACGTAGATCGACGCGGCGCCGTAGCGCACGCCGACGAAGTGAATCGCCGCGAGGATGACCACCGTCGCGATGATCACCGCCGCGCGTTGGTTGCCGCTCTTCAGCGACGGCACGAGTAATCCAAGCGCGAGCACGAAGCCGTTCGACAGCGACGCGAGCGACGTCACGCGCGCGATCCAATTCATCCAGCCTGTCTCGAATCCGACGAAGTCGCCGAACGCGGTCTTCGCGTACAGATACGCGCCGCCCGGCTCGCTGAAGTGACTCGCCGCCTCGGCGAAGCACAACACGAGGATGAAGACGGGAATCGCGAAGAGCAGCGGCGCCCACAACGAGAACGGGCCGAGCAGCCGGTACGACGCGTGGGGGAGGAGGAACACGCCCGAGCCGACGACGGCATTGATGCACATCGCGACGAGGCCCCAGAAGCCGACGGTTCTAACGAGTTTGACTGACTGATCGCTCATCGCTCCTGTTCTCCACCGCCGTCATCCTGAGCGAAGCGAAGGATCTCAAAATGCCACTGCCTCGCATTTTGAGATCCTTCGCCTTCTTCGCGGCTCAGGATGACGGTTTGTACCCTCGTCCGCGAATCGATTTGCCCGGCGTCGCGCCGGTCATGACGCCGCCGCGCAGCACCGCCACGCCGTTCACCACGACGTCCGTGACTCCCTCGGAAAAATGATGCGGGTCTTCGAACGTGGAGACGTCGCGCACGGTCGCGGGATCGAAGACGATGACGTCCGCCTTCATCCCTTCGCGCAGCACGCCGCGATCGCGCAGGTTCGCGCGCAGCGCCGCCTGCGACGTCATCTTGCGCACGGCCTCTTCGACCGTGAACAGCTTCTCATCGCGCGCGTAGTGTCCGAGGACCCGGGCGAACGTGCCGTACGCGCGGGGATGCACGGCCTCGTTGTTCGCGCGCGTCGTGGGACTCGGCGACGCGCCGTCCGAGCCGACCGACACCCACGGCTGCTTCAGCGCGTAACGGACGTCGTCTTCGTTCATCGAGAAGAAGATCACGCGCGGCGACGTGTCGCTCGCCGCGAAGAGCGTCATCAGCGCCTCGTCCGGCGTGACGTTCATCATCGTCGCGATCTCGCCGATGAACTTTTTTTCGTAGATGTGCTGCGATTCTTCGAAGATCTGGCCGACGTAAATCCCGCGCTCTCCGCGCCGCGCGACTTGCGCCTTGAGCGCCTCGGCGATGCGCGCACGATCGTCGGGATTCGCGAGCCGCTTGCGAAACTCGGCGTAGCCGCCTTCCATCGCCCAATCCGGCGCGAGGGTGCTGAGCGACGTCGACGACGCGGCGTACGGATAGACATTCGCCGACGCATCGATCCCCTCGGCTCGTGCGGCCTCGATGCGCGCGATGATCTGCGGCATCTTTCCCCAGTTCGGTCGCCCGCCGATCTTGAGGTGCCAGATGTTGACCGGAATCTGCGCCTCGCGTCCGATGCGGAACGCCTCGTCGAGCGCGCTGTCGATGCGATCGCCTTCGTCGCGGATGTGCGAGAAGTACACGCCGCCATACTTCGCCGCGACGCGCGACATGTTGATCAGTTCCTCGGTCGTCGAGTACATCGCGGGGACGTAGATGAGCGACGAACCGATGCCGATCGCGCCTTCGCGCATGGCCTGATCGACGATGCGTTCCATCTCGCGCATCTCGTCCGCGGTGGGCGCGCGATTGACGTCGCCGATGACGATCGAGCGCGGATTGGAGGCGCCGAGGAGCATGGCGAAGTTGATGGCCGCGCCTTGGCGATCGAGTTGGTCGAGGTAATCGCCGAGGGTGATCCATGGGGAGTGAGGAGTGACTTTGTTGGGACGCTGCGGCCCCGGCGAGTCGCCTTCACCCGCGACCTCGGTCGTCACGCCCTGCCGGATTTTTGCCTCGAGGAGAGGATCGCTGAGCGCGGCCGTCTGCGACCAGCCGAGGAGGTCGATGAAGCCGGGAGAGACGAGACGGTTCTGCGCGTCGATCGTCGACTTCGCCGGCGCGTCACGAAGGTCACCGATCGCGACGATCGTGTCGCCGCGCACGCCGACGTCGCCGCGGAACCAGGGGGCGCCGGTGCCATCGAGGATGCGCCCGTTCACGATCTTGAGATCGAATGGCGGCGTGGCAGGGTGGGTGGTGGTGCAACTGGTAACGGTCATGGTAAGTGTGATGGCAATCGCGATGGCGCCGAGTCTCAAAGTCGTAAAGTCGTAAAGTCTCAAAGATCGAGAATCGCTTTGCGACTTTGAGACTTGAAGACTTTGAGACTTGCTCCGCCTCATCGCATCCCCCTCCCCAAATCCTCCATCGTCTGCCGCTCGCGCACCAGTCGCGGCGCTCCTTCATCGATGAGGATTTCCGGCGGAAGCAAGCGCGCGTTGTAGTGCGAGGCCATCGAAAAACCGTAGGCACCGGCGTCGCAGAAGGCGAGGAGGTCGCCGACTCTCGTTCGTTCCAGCGCGCGTGTGGTCACGCGGCCTTCCGTGCGCGTGAAGACGTCGCCCGACTCGCACAGGTTGCCGGCCACGACGACGTCATCGCGGCGAATCGAGGGATCCCAGGAGTCGCGCAGCGAGCCGTTCGAGCCGCGCGTCGCGTTGACGATGTGGTGATACGCGCTGTACTTCGACGGCCGCACGAGATGGTTGAAGCCCGTGTCCACGCCGATCCATTCGAGTCCGGCGCTGATGCGCTTTGTCGTCACGCGCGCGAGCAGCACGCCCGACTCCGCGACGACGTAGCGCCCCGGCTCGAGGATCGCCGTGAGATCGCGCGCGCGCAGGTACGCGCCGGCGAGCGTCGCCAGCTCCGCGCCGTACTCCGCGATCGGGAACTCCGCGTCGCCCGGTTTGTAGCGCGTCGACATCCCGCCGCCGAAGTTGATCCAATGCAGATTCTTGAAGTCGGGCGCGAGCTCGAGCAGGCAGCGCGCGGATTCGAGCAGCGGCGCGGGCGTGTCGACGCCGGAGCCGATGTGCGCGTGCAGCCCCACGACTTTGCGCCCCGCGTCTTCGACCAGCATGCGCGCCGTGTCGAGCTCCGCGACGTCGATCCCGAACTTCACGCTGTCGCCCGCCGTGATCACGTCCGCGTGATGTCCCGCGCCGACGTCGGGATTCACGCGCAGTGCGATCGGATTCTCGAGATCGAGCGCGAGACAGCGATCGATCTCCGAGACCGAGTTGACGTTGATGACGATGCGCGGGTCGGGGATCGCGCGCAGGTCTTCATCGGAGACGTTGGAGCACGTGAACCAGATGGCATCGGGCGCGAAGCCGGCGCGCGTCGCGAGAAAGATCTCGCCCGGCGACACGGAGTCGCATCCGAAGCCTTCCTCGCGCACGAGACGCAGGATGGAGAGGTTGCTGTTCGCCTTCATCGCGTACATCGGATGAAAGGGGAGGCCGGCGAATGCGTCGCGCACTTTCGCGATCTGCCCGCGAATCACCGCCGCGTCGTAGACGTAGAGCGGCGTGCCGAACCGCGCCGCGAGCGCTTCCGTGGAGACGCCGCCGATGTGGAGCGTGTCGTTGAGGAACTCCATGAGCGGGCGAGAGTGTACCAACCGCATCGTACAATCGCGCCATGCAGCAATACCTCACGCTGATGCAGACGATCCTCGACCGCGGCGCCGCGAAGACGGACCGCACCGGCACCGGCACGCGCAGCATCTTCGGCTACCAACTGCGCTTCGATCTCGAGGCCGGATTTCCGCTGCTGACGACGAAGAAGCTGCATCTCCGCTCGATCATTTACGAGCTGCTCTGGTTCCTGCGCGGCGAGACGAACGTCCGCTTTCTCAACGAAAACAAAGTGACGATCTGGGATGAATGGGCCGACGCGAACGGCGATCTCGGACCCGTGTACGGCTATCAATGGCGCTCGTGGCCCGCGGCCGATGGGCGTCACATCGATCAGATCTCGAGCGTGATCGCGGATATCCGCCGTAATCCCGACTCGCGCCGCCTCGTCGTGAGCGCGTGGAACGTCGGCGAGCTGGAGAAGATGGCGCTGCAGCCGTGCCACGTGCTGTTCCAGTTCTACGTCGCGGACGGCCGGCTCTCCTGTCAGATGTACCAGCGCAGCGCCGACGTCTTCCTCGGCGTCCCCTTCAACATCGCGTCGTACGCGCTGCTGACGCTGATGGTGGCGCAGGTCTGCGAACTGCGTCCCGGCGACTTCGTGCACACGCTCGCCGACGCGCACCTGTACTCGAATCACCTCGAGCAGGCGCGCGAGCAGTTGACGCGCGAGCCGCGGCCATTGCCGACGATGCGTTTGAATCCGGACGTGAAGTCGATCTTCGACTTCAAGTACAGCGACTTCACGCTCGAGAACTACGACCCGCATCCTTCGATCAAGGCGCCGATCGCCGTATGAAACTGTCGATGATTGCCGCACTCGCGTCGAACGGCGTCATCGGACGCGCGCAGGGAATCCCGTGGCATCTCGCGACGGACCTGAAGCGCTTCAAAGACATGACGATCGGGCATCACCTGATCATGGGCCGGCGCACGTTCGACTCGGTGGGCAAGCCGCTGCCGGGCCGGACGAACGTGGTGATCACGCGCCGCACGGACTTCGCGCGGCCGGGCGTGACGGTGGTGCACACGCTCGAAGACGCGATTCAACTCGCGGCGGACGCGCGCGATCCCGAGCCGTTCATCGCCGGCGGCGCGGAGATTTACGCGCTGGCGATGCATCGCGCGGATCGCATGTATCTCACGCGCGTGCACGCGGAGGTCGAGGGCGACACGGTGTTCCCGGAGTTCGATGACGTGTCGGAGTGGCACCTCACCGACGCCGAGCACTTCGAGGCCGACGAGAAGAACGACTACCCGTTTTCGTTCCTGACGTACGACCGCGTCGGCGCGATCGGGCACGCGATTCCGGAAGAGGGATGACGACGCGCGACTCGAGATCGTGGCTCGTCGGTCCTCTCGTCGCGAGTCTCTCGATCGCAATCGTCGGCATCGCTCTGCTGCTGCCGGTGAATGAGTATGCCGAGATCGGCATCCGTGCGTTTGATTGTGACGGACCGGCGCAGACGCTCATGTTTTTGCTGCCCGGCTCTGTTCTCGCGCTCGCCGGGCTCGCGATCGGCGTGTGGCATGTGCGCCGCGATCGCACTCGTCGCATTTCGACAATCGTCGCCGGAGTCTGCGTCGTTGTCCTTCTCGCGGCAGTGTCGAAGGTCCCCGAAGTGGTGAGGGAGATGCGAGTGAACGATCAGCCGCTCTCGCCGTGTAGGTAGTACGCGACGCTGCTATAAATTGTGCCGGTAAACGATGAATCCGGACCGCTCCGCGAGTTGATCGTAAAGCCGCATCGCGGTGACGTTGCTCTCGTGCGTCTGCCAGTACACACGATACGCACCCGCCGCCTTCGCCTGCTCATACACGGCCGCGATCAGCGCCGCGCCCACCCCCATCCGCCGCGCCGACTCCGCGGTGAAGAGATCCTGCAGGTAGCAAGTCGGCGCGATGGCGATGGTGCTGCGATGGAAGAGGTAATGCGCCAATCCCACGAGCTGCCCATCGCGTTCCGCCACCAACGCGTGCATCGGCTCGTTCGCATCGAAGAACCGCGACCAGGTCACGCGCGTGACCTCGTCCGGGAGGGCGGTCGCGCCCTCCCGCCCGTAAAACGCGTTGTACGCGCGCCACAACGGGAGCCATCGGGGGAGG
>DATELS010000288.1:0-2288 GCA_035276365.1 Thermoanaerobaculia bacterium | reverse complement strand
CTGCATGCGGGCCGGAAGGAGGGGGCCCAGTCCGCGGGAGAGACCGCGGCGCGCCGCAAGCGCGAGGTTCTCGGCGACGGTCATGGCCGGCGCGGTGCCGCTGAACGGGTTCTGAAAGACGCGTCCGATCCTGGCGGCGCGGCGGTGCTCGGGCCAGCGGGTGATGTCGTCGCCGGCGATGCGAATGGAGCCGTGATCCGGGAGGAAGCTGCCGGCGACGGCGTTGAGCAGCGTCGATTTCCCGGAGCCGTTCGTCCCGATGACGATCACGAACGAGCCTTCCGCGATCTCCAGCGACACGCCACGCAGGGCGCGGACTTCGTTCGGCGTCCCTTCGAAGAACGTCTTCTGCAGATCATCGAGCTGCAGCATGTCGTCTCCGTTTCCACTTCGGCATCAGCATCGGCAGCACGAGCGCGCCGAAGACGAAGAGCGCCGTGACGAGCTTCAGGTCGTTCGGATTCAGTCCCCATCGCAGCGCGAGGGCGATGATCAATCGGAAAAGAACCGACCCGAGGATCGTTCCGGTCAACGCGGCGCCGACGCTGTCGGTCCCGATCAGGGCCCGGCCGATGATGACGCTGGCCAGTCCCCACACGATCATCCCGATTCCCATCTGGACGTCGGCAAACCCCTGGTATTGCGCGAGCAGCGCGCCGGCGAAGGCGACCAGACCGTTGGAGATGCACAGGCCGAGCACGATCATGTTCTCGACGCTGACGCCGAGAGCGCGGATCATCTGCTCGTTGTCGCCGGAGGCGCGCATGGCGCTGCCGAGGCTCGTGTTGAAAAAGAGCCAGGCGATGACGGCGATGACGAGCACGATCGCGGCGACGACGATGAGCGAGCCGGCGTCGCGCGCGCTGACCGGCCAGCCGAGAAGCGTCGCGGAGTCGTGGCCGGTCATCCAGCGACCGAGGTTTTGCGCGTAGGTGGTGATGCTCGTGACGGAGAGCAGCGGCACGTTGCTCGAGCCCAGGACGTGCAGGTTGATCGAGTAGAGCGCGGTCATCACGAGGATGCCGGAGAGCAGTTGATTGATCTTGAAGCGCGTGTGGAGGACGCCGGTGCAGAGTCCCGCGACGCAACCCGCGAAGAACGCGCCGACGCACGCGGTGATCGGATGCACGCCGCGCGTGAGCATCGACGCCGCGACCGCCGCGCCGAACGTGATCGAGCCATCCGCGGTGATGTCGGCGAACTTGAAGACGCGGTAACTGATGTAGATGCCGAGGGCGAGCAGCGACAGAATCAGACCGATCGTCCACGCGGAGAGGAGCAGCGTCACGCGACGCCTCCGTCCGCGATCGGAAAGAGCCAGCACACGCCGCGCTGGAACTCGCTCTCCCCTGCTCCGATGCCGAGGCGACTGTCGTCGCGCGGCCTTTGATCGTGCAGCAGATGAACGACGGAGACGACGCTGCGCGGTTGCAGCCACGCGGAGACGATGTCGGCCACCGGCAGCTTGCCGCGAGGCAGCGAGCGGAACGCGGTCACGATGGCGTGAAAGTGGCCTTGATGTTCGTCGCTGACCGGGCGAAGGAACGGAGCCATCGCTGCCGATGGTGACGCGGACGCGAGTCCGACGACGAGGCAACTGAAGCGCGCGAACTCGCGCTCGGGCGTGAACGACAACCAGTCGCGCACGGCGGGGAAATCGAAGTTCACGGCGGCGCCGCGCGCGGGCGAGCGGCGGAGGCGCGCGCATACGAGTCCATTGATGTCCGCGGCCATGACGATGCCGACGGTCGGCGTGCCCGCGAGCGAAACGGACGCGCGCACGATGTCGCTCAGCGGAACGCCGGCGTCGGCGGTGTTCGCCTCGAAGCGCAACTGATGGCTCGGCGCGCCGCGAAACGTAATCGCGTACAGCGCCTGCACGGTCGGTACGAGTCCGACGGTGCTGAGCATGTAGTCGGGCGTCGACGTGCCGTCGGTGGGCATGTACGCGGCGCTGCCCGCGGCGGCGACGAATTCGCCGTGGAGATCGCGGCACTCCTCGCCGTTCGCGCCGAGTGCGCCGACGCCGAGGGCGAAGACGTCGCGGTAGATGGAGAGGGAGGAGGCGTTGGATTGCAGATCGGGATTGCCGGTCAGCGCGAGCTCGGACTTCCTGCCGTCGAGCACGCGACTCTCGAACGTCGCGCGTTCGGATTCGAGGGGGAGCGGAATGGACATCGTCTTGCGTCGCGTGTTGCTCGCGCCCGCGATGAGCAGCTCGACGAATCCCATCTGCCGCAACGTGTTGCGCGCGCGCTCCGATGCGGCGGAGATCTGAAGAGAGCCCT
>DATELS010000287.1:0-2920 GCA_035276365.1 Thermoanaerobaculia bacterium | reverse complement strand
ATCGTTCGCCGTGTTGCCGCGGAACGCGAGGTCGAGACAGCCGCCCTTCACGTTCGTGGCGAGGACGCGCGTCCAGCTCGCGCCGCTGTTCGTCGAGCGCCAGACGCCCGTGCGCGTCGCGGCATAGAGGCGCGAGGGATCGTGCGTGCTGATGACGATGTCGTTGACGAAGTGAAAGTCGGCGTTGTTCGTCGAGGCGAGTTGCGTCCACGTGTCGCCCGCATCGTGCGTGACGAACACGCCGTTCCCGCGCAGCGGCAGCGCGGTGCCGCGCACTTCCTCGCGGAAGTAGCCCTCGCCCGTGCCGGCGTAGAGCGTGCGGTCATCGGTGGGATGCATGACCATCGAGTTGATGGCGAGGTTCGCGAGGTCGTCGCCGATCGGGCGCCATTGCGCGCCGGCGTTCTCGCTTTTCCAGATGCCGCCCGAGACGCCACCGGCGTACATCACCGACGGATTCGCCGAGTCGATGATGAGGACGCGCGTGCGGCCGCCGATGTTGCCCGGTCCGAGGAACTCCCACGCGCCGAGCGGGGATGATGTCGTCTGCGCATTCGTGGTGATGCGGGACAGTTTTCGCATCTGCTCGCGTGCGCGGGCGAGTGCGGCGACGGGATCGTCCGTGCCGCTGCGCTTCTTCGCCTCGTATGCCGCGGCCTCGTCCGGCGCATCGTCGCGTTGGCGCGGCGTGGAAACAGTGCACGCGGTCAGGAGAACGAGGAACAGCGCGATCGGTCGCGGGGACATGACGGTATCTTAGGAGCGAATCGGAGGAGGGAAGCGATGCAACTGGGGAAAGATTCCTGTGCCTGCGGCCACGCCATCGACCATCACGACGGCGGCCGCGGCGGACCGTGCAACTACTGCGCGTGCGCTGCCGGCGAGCCGCCGACCGCGTTTCAAGTCGGTGTGATTCACTCGCTCCATGAGATCACGCTCACGCTCGTGCGGCTGGTGAAAGAAGTGCAACAGCGCGGCGCGCCGCCGTCGTGAGTCAGTCGAGCGCGAAGCCCCACAACATGCGCCGGCGCGTGTAGAGACGCACCGAGTGATCGTGCTCGCCGGAGACGAGTTGCCGTCCATCCGGCGAGAACGCGATCGAGTACACCGGCGACGTGTGCGTGCCGACACGCGTGCGCAGCCTCCGCCGCGCGACGTCCCACAGCGCGATGCGCTCGTCGTCGCCGGCGGAGGCGACGGTCGCGCCGTCCGGCGAGAATGCGACGGACTTCACGCGCGCGGCGTGGCGTCCGAGGATCGCGACCTGCCGCAGAGGGGACGTCGACCAGAGCCGCACCGCACCCTCGTCTTCGCCGGTGACGAGCCACTGGCCGTCGGGCGAGATGCTCACGCTGATCTGCGCGGTGTGCGGCACGAGCGCGAGTGCGAGCATGCGCGCGCGGCGCGCGTCCCACAACATGACGAAGCCCTGCGCCACGGCGCACGCGACGAGACGGCCGTCGTTCGAGAATGCCGCGCCGTAGACATGCGCGGTCTCGCGCACGTCCGCGAAGTTGGCGAGGAACGTTCCGTCCGACGCGTACAGTCCGCTCGACGTCGCGAAGCGCGAGCCGTCGGGCGCGAACGCGATCGCCAGTCCCGGCGCGCTGCGATACGGCACGACGAGACGCGGACGTTTCTCCATCCCGCGACGCAACACCGCGGTGCCGTCGAGATCGATCGAGCCGAAGTCGCCCGCGCGCGAGAACGCGATTGCGGTGACGCGCGTCGCGTGATCGGTGAAGATCGCGCGCTTCGTGCCGAGGCGCGTGTCCCAGAAGGTGACGGTGCGATCTTCGCCAGCCGATGCGACGGTGCGGCCGTCGGGAGAAAAGGCGACGGCGCGCACGGCGCCGCTGTGCTCATTGAGACTGGCGATGCGCTCGCGCTCCGCGACGTCCCAGATCAACACCGCACCGTCCGCATGACTCGACACGAGCGAGCGGCCGTCCGGCGAGAAGGCGATGCTCCACACGATGGCAGGCGACTCGAAGCGCGCGATCTTCGCGTGCGTCTGTGCATCCCACAGCAGGATGTCCTCGGCGGCCGTCGCGACGAGCTTCCCGTCCGGCGAGAACGCGATCCCTCGGCCATGATCCTGATGCGCGCGGCGGAGGAAGACGCGCGTCTGCGCGTCGAGGTGTCCGCGCTGCACGCGATAAAACGCGAGCATGCCCATCGGGTCGAGCGCGGCGACCTGCGTTTCATCGGGCGAGAGCGCGGCCCAGTTGTAGCTCGCACCGGCCGCGGTCGCGAAGCGATGTCCGTCGTTCGCGTCGTAGACGTTGAGCTGGCTGGAAAAAAGAATCTGCGGCGCGGCGCGCGAGAAAACGAACGTGCCGAAGCCGCCGAACGGCCACGCGAAGCGTTTCGTCCACGTGCTCGTGTTCCACACGACCGTGTGTCCCCGCGGTGGGTCGTAGCTCGACGAGACGAGCAGCGACGCGTCGGCCGAGAACGCGAGGGCGCCGATCTCGGTGCGATGTTCGCGCAACACGCGCACGATCTGCCGCGTGCGCGCGTCGCGAATCACGACCGCGCCGTCGAAGCGTCCGGTGGCGAGCCAGCGTCCATCCGGTGAAAACGCGACCTTCGTCGACGCCTCACGAAACGTCGCGATGCGTCTGCGTTCCGCGAAGTCCCAGACGATCACGCGGCCGTCCTCGCCACACGACGCGAGCAAACGTCCGTCCGGCGAGAACGCCACTTGCCGCACGGCGGCCGAGTGGCCGTCGCGCAGCACGCGCTCGTCCCACACTTCCGCGATCGACATCCACGCGCCGACGGCGGTCAGGAGCAGCGCGACGACGACGGCGATCGCGCTGAGCGTCACCCAGCGCCGCGCGGAGCGGTTCTCGCGATGGCGCCGGAAGCGGCGGAGATCGTCCAGCAACTCGCCCGCGGACGAGTAGCGATCCTC
>DATELS010000286.1:0-3425 GCA_035276365.1 Thermoanaerobaculia bacterium | reverse complement strand
CAACCAGCAACAAGGTTCCTGGCAGCGATCGTGTTCCTGGTGATGCTCCCGCTTCACGACCATCCGTTTGTCCACATGGACAACTTTCATGAAGGGGAGCACCTCACGCCGGCGTATCTCTATTTGAATGGCGAGCGACCGTTTACCGACGTGTTCGTGTTGCATGGACTGGCCGTCGATGGCGGGCTCGATGCGCTCGCGGGCGGGCGTCCTTCCGCGACGCGGCGGCTGGAGACCGTGCTCGATGCGGCGACGCTCGCGTTGCTCGTGCCCATTGCGGCCGAAGTCACGGCGACGACGTTCGGATTGATTGCGGCGGTCATTGTGTCGCTGTGCGGCGCGGCGGCGTTCTGGGTTCCGGTCTTTCCGTACTTTCGACTCGCGCCCGTGCTTCTCGCCACGCTCGGCTTGTTGCGCTTCGCGCGCAGCGGACGCACCGCGCCCCTCGTTCTCGCCTTCGCCAGCGCGAGTCTCGGCATCTTGTGGAGTCTCGACACCGGCACGTATGCGCTGATGGGCACCGCGATCTGCGCCGTGCTCCTGCGGCGCGAGCGGCGCGTGTTCCTCATCGGCATCGCGTCGCTGGTATTGCCGGTGCTCGTCCTCGTGCTCGTGCGCGCGAACGTCACCAAGTTTCTTCTCGACTCCTACGTCATCATCCCGCGCGCGATCGACGCCGTCTGGTCGCTCACCGCGCCGCCACCCTTCACCGCCGCGGGCGCGCGCTACTACCTCCCGCCCGTCTTCTACGGCTTCCTCTTGGTGCTCGCGTGGAAGCGGCGCGATCCGCGCATCCTCATCGTCGCGATCTTCTCGCTGCTGTTGTTTCGAACGGCATCGGGACGAGTGAGCTGGAGTCACACGCGGTTCGCGACGCCGATGCTCGGACTCGCCTTCATCGGCTTCGTCGTCGAGCCGCTGCGCAATCGCATCGCCATCGCGCTGCTCGCCATCGCGGCGATCGTCTACTTCGAGGTGCCGCAGAATCTCGCCGCGGGCGCGAAGCTGATCGCGCAGTGGCCGTCGCGGCAGAAGCATGCAGGGCTGGTAGCGCATCCGCTGGCGCGCGGGATCTACACGACGGACGAGAACGCGACCACGCTGGCGACACTCAAGAACTACATCGACTCCCTCGGCGCCGGAACGATCCTCGATTTCTCCAACGAGCGCGCGCTCTACTTCATGCTCCGCCGCAAGCCGCCCGTGCGCTGCTTCGACATCCCCATGCTCTCCGCGCCGCCGCTGCTCGCGGAGGCGATGCGCGACCTCGATGCCCATCCGCCCATCGCCGTCATCCTCGGCGGCGATCCCGCGCTGGCCGTCTTCGACGGCGTTCCGAATCGCGATCGCGTCCCCGAGCTCGCGCGCTGGATCGACGCGCACTATCCGAAGCGCACCGACATCGGCCGCTTCACCGTCGCAACGCGATGATCGAAATCGACGAGGCGTTCCGGCGACTGGCACGCTCGGCGTTCCGCCGCAAGTTCCGATTGCAGGGACGCGAGCGCGCGTACCTCGAGACGTGGGGACTGCCGCACGTGATGAAGCAGGCGCGCGATCTGATCGCGAAACGCGTCGCGCCCGCGGAGCCGCTCAACGACGGGCGGCAGACGCCATGGCGCAACCATCCCGTGTTCGTCGCACAGCACGCGACGGCGACGTGCTGTCGCGGATGCGTCGAGAAGACGCACGAGATCGCGAAGGGACATGCGCTGACGGCGGAGGAGATGGAGCACGTGCTGGCGGTGATCGAGCGTTGGCTGCGCGAGCAAGTCGCGGAGTAAACTCTCGCGCCATGCCGACACTCATTCAACAGCCGACGATCGTCCAGGCGGCGGGCAACAAGCCGAAGATCATCGAGGAGTACATCGGTCGCGTGAACTCGCAGACCGACGGCGTGTCGATCGCGCGCATGAAGAGCCCGGGCGGCTGGGTCGAGCCTGGACAGACGCCGGAGTTCGATGAGTACACGCTCGTCCTGCGCGGCACGCTGCGCGTGACGACGTCGAGCGGCGCGATGGACGTGCACGAAGGCGAGGCCGTGATCGCGCATCGCGGCGAATGGGTGCAGTACTCGACGCCCGCCGCGGAGGGCGCGGAGTACGTGGCCATCTGCCTGCCCGCGTTCTCGATGGATACCGTGCATCGGGATGGATAGCGAGAACGGAGCGCTCCGAACTCCGGTCCTGATTCTCTTTCTCCTCGCCGCGGTGTGGATCGCCGCACTCCTGCAACGCGGCTTGCCGCTCGCGCCCGACGAGCTCGAATTCTTCCGCGCCACCCGCTGGACCTCTCTTGGACAACTTCCGTTTCGCGACTTCTGGGAGCATCACACGCCGCTGCAGTGGCTGATGTTCGCGCCCGTCGCGCGGCTCGCGAGCGGCGCGGGCGCGAATGCGGTCGTGCTGATGCGCTGGGCGCATGTGTCGTTGTGGATTGCGACACTGTGGATGCTCGTCGCGATCGCGCGGCGCGCGGGCGCGCGCGCGTGCGGATGGGCGTTCGCGCTGTTGCTTCTTCTTCTCAGTCCGACGTTTCTCGCACGCGCGCTCGAGTATCGCGTCGACGTGCCGGGTCACTTCTTCTTCGTCGCCGCGATCTATTGCACGTTCTCGCGACGCTGGATCGCGTTCGGCGCGCTCATGTCCGCGGCCGTGCTGGCGAACATGCGTCTCGCGCCGTTGGTGATGTTCGCCGGCGCGCTCGCGCTGTTCTGGCCGCGCTGGAATCCGCGCGCGTTGCGCATGGCCATCGGGATCGTCGCCGTCGTCGCGGCGTTCTTCGCGTATCTCGCCGCCACGGGCTCGATGCCCGGATTCATCGAAGGCGTGATCGGCTACAACCGGCTGTCGAGCCACGTGCTCGCGGTGCGCACGTTCGCGGATGCGCTCTTTGCGCCGTTCATGACGTTCGATCTCGCCGGCATTGTGTTCTGGCTCGCGGGAGCGGCGGGCGCGGTGCTGGCGCTGCGCGAGTTTCACGAGCGCGGACCGCTGCAGTTCCTCGCCATGATCGCGATCGCGAGCGTTGCCGCCGTCGCGGCGATGCAGGTGCAATACGACTATCACTTTCAAACGACGTGGGTGCTGCTCCTGCCGCTCGCCGCGCGCGCGATCGAGCGTCTGCCGCAGCCGCGCTGGCGCCATCTCGCCGTCACGGCGGGAATCGCCGGATGGCTCATCGGCATCGCGCGTCTCGCTCCCGACTTCGGCGCGGCGATGCGCTACCAGAACGACGTCATGCTGGCCGCCGATCGTCTGACGTCGCCGGGCGAGACCGTGTTCGACGGCGGCGGCTACGCGCTCCGGCGCGCGCCCGCGTGGGAATATTGGTTCCTCACGACCGGCGTCCGTTTTCTCGCGCTGCGCGGCGCGATCCCGCGCTACGACGCCGCGCAGATGGCCGCGCATCCGCCCGCGGCGATC
>DATELS010000285.1:0-11446 GCA_035276365.1 Thermoanaerobaculia bacterium | reverse complement strand
CCCGCGCTCGACGAGGTGCAGCTTGTGATTGAAGCGCAGCGTGTCCGTGTCCGGCGGAAACGCGAGCTCGGGATGATGCTGCACATCGAACGTGTCGATGCGCGCGAGCGACGCGAACGGATAGCGCGCGCCGGCGAAGCGCAATGATGCGAGCTGCGCGCTCGGCACGCGCACCTGCGCGGTGAGATTCGCGTGGCAGCGCGTGCACGTCCCGTCCGCGATCGACGCGAGCTTCGCGGCGCCGCGATGTTCGGCGTGACAGAGAAAACAGTCCGGCTCCGACTTCGCGAGCTCCGCGTGCACCTGCTGCGGATGGCAGTCCATGCACTTCGAGCTCGCCACGCTGCGCCACGGCTGATGGCACGCGTGGCAGTCGTCCGCGACGAAGCCGCCGCCCGGCTTCTTCGCGCGGGCGTGCGCGGACGAGAGTCCGCCGGGCATGAACACGTTCTGCCGCTCGGGCCGGATCAACTCGCCGACGACGCCGAGGGCGAGGATGAGCAGGATGGCGGTGACGCTGACCTTCGTCAGCCACGGACGCGTGAGCCGGTACGCGGCGGCGTAGTCGATCTTCTTCGCCTTCACCACGCGCGCGCCGGGCGCGACGTTCGTCTGCTGCGGCGCGGACTCTTCGTCCTCCTGCTCGACGAACGTGGCCGACGTACGCGTCGTCGTCACGCGCAGAAAGAGCGGTTTCTCGGCGTCGGCGATCTGCACTTCGAGGCGCACGTCGCCGATCTCGATGACGTCACCCTTCGCCAGCCGCGCCGACTCGACCGGCTTGCCATTCACATAGGTCCCGGTGATGCTGCCGCGGTCCGTGACGAAGTAGCCGGCGACGTCGCCTTCGATCGTCGCGTGCTCGAGCGCGACCGCGGGATTCTCCGAGCGCAGCTCCTGATTCGTGCCGCGTCCGATGCGCAACACCGGCGCCTGAATCTGCGTCAGCGTGAGTCCGCGTCCGGCCGGGCGTTGAATGAGGAAGCTCACCAGGGCAGTCTCCCGTAGTAGAAGACGGCGGCGATGTGCACGGCGCTGAAGACGAGCAGCGCGATCGTGAACGGCACGTGGATGTACAGCCAGAACTCGAGCACGTTCTTGTAGCGCTGCTGGAAGACGAGGCGCAGGAGAAGCTCGCGGCGCTGGCGCGACATGACCAGCACCTGCCGCAGCTCTTCCTGCTCGTCCTTCGGCACGAGCGCGAGCAGGCGCATCCAGTCCGCGGCCTCCTGCGTCTTCCGCCGCGCGAGACGCGACAACAGCAAACGCCATCCCGCGAGCCCGCCGGGATTCGTCTGTCGCACGAGCTCATCGTGAATGCGCTGGAACGCGGCGGAGCGTCCCGAGGCGATGCGCGCCATCGACTTTGCGAGCTGGTTGAGCTGATCGGAAATCTCGTCGACCGTCAGATCGCTCTCGACTTCGGTGAGCATGCGCGGCACGGTGACGTAGAGGATCGCGCCCATGATGCCGCTCGCGACGACGATCGCGACGAGGATCAATGTCGCGACGGCGATGCGATCGTTGAAGCGCCCGCCGGTGTGAAACAGCAGCACGATCAAACAGAGGACGCCGAGGTAGATGTGCGACTGGAGCCATTGCTCGAGAGTGCCGAAGGTCGAGCGATACCAGCGCTTGCGGATGCCGAAGAAGGAGAGCAGCAGAATGAGCGCGAGTCCGGCGACGCCGTACGCGAGTCCCGTCTTCGAGCCGCCGTGCGGGAACTCGCGCTGCGCGTAGCGCCAGTACGTCGCAGACACGGCGATCAGGAGGACGACGAAGACGCGGCGCCAAAAGCCGCCTGATCTGGCGATCATGCGAATTGAGGATTGAGGATTGAGGATTGAGGATCGGAGAACCGATCCGGTCTCGCGTCGTCGCTCATCGTGCTCCGATCCTCAATTCTCAATCCTCAATCCTCAATCCCGTCATCTCTCGCCCCGAGAGATGACCAGCTCTTCCAACGTCTCGCGATACTGCTCCGGCGTCAGTCGGATGGCGGCGCCGGTGGGACATCCGCGCACGCACGCGGGTCCGCCGCTGATGCCGCGACACAAATCGCATTTCACCGCCACGGTCTGCTCGACCTCGGACTGCGTCTTCGTGAACAGCGACTTGATCCAGCCGAAGACGGAGCGGCGCGGCTCTTTGTGCACCATGAAGATGTTGCCGTACGGGCAGTTGCGCTCGCAGTTGCCGCAGCCGATGCAGTTGCTCTTGATGTAGACCTCGCCGCGCGGGTCGCGCGCGATCGCGTCCGGCGGGCAGTCGAGCATGCATAGCGGGTTCTCGCACTGCCAGCACGAGTTCGGCGCGAGGAGGTTGTACAGCTTGATGCCCGTGAGCGAGAGGCGCGCCTGACCGTCGTCGTGCACGCCTTCGCACGCGGAGATGCAGTTGCCGCAGCGAATGCAACGGTGCTCGTCGATGAGCAGCGTCTGCGTGCCCATGACGACTTCCTCGCGAATGAGATCGCCGAGGATGTTGCCGGATCCCGGCGTGGCCTCGGCGATCAGTCCCGCGATGCGGCGCTCTTCGAGCTTGCGCAGCGGCGCCTCGCGCAAGTCGGGATGCGCGGCGAGGAAGGTGTCGAAGTCGTGCTTGGAGAGCTTGATGAGATCCGACGGAAAGATCGTCGTCACCGTCGCCGTCCGATTCGCCTCGGAGAACAGCGCGGCCTCGCCGAAGAAGTTGCCCGCGACGAGGTACGAGAGCACGACTTCCTTGTCGCCCGACTTCTTGGCGATCTTCACCATGCCGTTGCGAATCAGATAGAACGTGTCGGCGCGGTCGCCCTGCTTGAAGACGATGGCGTCCTTGCCGTAGTTCTCGACCACCGCCTTGTCGACGAGCTCTCCGAGAAGCGCCTCGGGCACGCCGGGGAAGAGGTAGCCGCCGAATGCGCGCAGCAGAAACGCCTGATCGACGAGCTGTTTCGCACGCGGCGCGGCGGCCATCAGCTTGAGAATCGCCTTGCGCGGGATCTCGATGATGCGCGTCGGTCCGATCGCGCGCGCGGTCGCGGTGCGACGGCGTCCGGAGATGAGACTCATCTCGCCGAAGAAGTTGCCCGCGGTGAGCTCGGCGATCTTCGTCTCGGTCGGCTCGTTCTCCGGACGTCGCGTGAGCTCGACGCGTCCCGAGTCGATGATGAGGAAGTCGTTCGTGTAGTCGTTCTGGCGAATGATCGTCTCGCCGTTCGCGTACTCGCGCACGCGCGTGGCGAGGAACGTCTCGCGCAACTGCTGCTCGTCCGCGGCGGCGAGGAGCGGAACGCGGCTGCGCAGCGCGGCGATGCGCTCGCGCACGGAGCCCTGCCAGTACGGCAGCTTCTCTTTCAACACGACTTCGTCCGCCGGCTCGACCTCGCGTCCCATCAAATGCTCGATGACTTCCCAGCCCTGGTTCATCCCGAGCTTGATGAGATCGCGGCCGCTCGCGGCGCCGATGAGAAAGAGTCCGGGCACGCTCGACTCGTGCACGGGACTGAGAATCGGACGCGCGTCTTTGGCGTCGCCGCTGTAGCGGATGCCGACGGACTCGAAGAACTTGCGCGGCGGATCGGCGCCGAGCTTGAGGAACACGAGCTCCGCGGGCACGCGCGTGACGTCGCCGCGCACGGTGAGGTCGACGTAGCCGTCGTACACGCCCTTCACCGTGGTGTTGAAGTAGATCGTGATGCGGCCCGACGCCTGTCGCGAGAGGATTTCCTTCGTGAGGATCTCGTTCGCGCGCGTGATCTCCGGTCCACGCACGACGAGTCCGACGCGATTCTCTTCGCTGAGCGCGATCGCGATCTCGAGCGCGGAGTCGCCCGCGCCGACGACGAGCAGGTCCTGATCCTGATGCTGCGCCGGATCGACGAGTCGATACAAGACCTGCGGCAGGTTTTCGCCCGGACATCCGAGCTTGCGCGGATTGCCCTGCGTGCCCATCGCGAGCACGACTTTGCCGGCGTCGTACTCCGCGCCCGCGGCGGTCTTGATGAGGAAGCGATCGCTCTCGCGCTTCATCGACTTCACTTCGGCGTTGAAGACGATGTTGAGCTGACGCGCGTCGACGTGCTGCTGCCACGCCGCGAGAATGGACTCGCGCGAGCCCGCCTGAAACGGGAGCTCGCCGCGCGCCGGAATCATCACGGGTTCCGCCATGACGAACTTGCGCGCCTGGTACGCGAAGATGGTGTCGGAGAGGTGATCGGTGCGCTCGAGGAGCACGTACGACAACCCGTTCGCCTGCGCGTGCGACGCGGTGGCGAGTCCGGCCGGGCCGGAGCCGACGATGGCGAGGTCGTACCTCACCTACCCGACCCTCACCTCGGGCTGCGTCTGCTCCCCCGCCTTCGGCTCGCGCGCGATGTTGAACGTGAGAATCACTTTGCCGAGGCGGAGGAGGTCGCCGTCGGCGAGGAGGCGTTTCTCGGTCACGCGCTCGCCGTTGACGAACGTGCCGTTGCGGCTCTGCAGGTCTTCGATCACGAAGCCCTCGGACGTGCGCAACACGCGCGCGTGCTTCGACGACACGCTGCCATCCGCGAGCGCGATCGTGTTGTCCGGCGTGCGCCCGATCGTGTACTCGCTGTCGAGTAGCGGATAGACGGAGTCGAGCGCGCCGTCCGGCGTCAGCGATCCGACGAGCGTCTTCTTGCGCGAGATGGTCTTGCGATGCGGCGCGGTGATGTCGGGCGGAGGCGGCGTCTCTTCGATGATGGTGAGGAGGCCGAGCTTCTGCAGTCCGCGAAGACGCGACGCGAGCTCCGCCGCGGGGATGCCGAGGTCGGAGAAGAGGTCGCGAAAGGAACGGCCGCCGCCGACGCGGAAGAGCAAACGAAACTCGTCCGCGGTGAGGCTGACCTGCTGCTGCAAGGCGGGATCATCGACGACGCGGAAGAACGTGCCGTCGGGAAAGCTCGACGCGGCTTCGGCGCGGCGTCGCGCCTCTTCGAGGATCGACGTCAGATCGAGCACCGCGGGCGCGACGTTGTCGGGAACCACGGCCGCATCGGCGAGCGCGAAGATGCCGTCGATCCAGTGAAAGACTTCGAGCACGGCCTCCATCGCGTCGCGCGCGCCGGGAGCGTCGGCGTGCAGGATCTTGTCGTCCTGATAGAGGATGCGCGCGCGACGCTCGCCGTTCTGCAATTCGAGCGTGCCGCTCTGCCCGCGGCTGCACAGAAACGTGAGCAGGTCGGCGGCGGGAAAGTGCCGCAGACTTCCCTGGAGAACCACCTGCATGGTCGGGTTAAGTGTAGCAGCCGCACGACGCGCGCCGGACGTGACGCGTATCATCGTGCATGCTCACGCCGCTGCTCCTCCTCGGATCCTTGCTGATCGGTCCGGAAGTGATTCCACCGGCACGCGCGACGGAGCCGGTGTACGCGTGGCACGCGGCGGCGGTCGGCATCGATGATGACTTCCTCGTCGTGTGGAGCTCGTCTCACGCAGTCTGGTCGCGCCGACTCGGCGACTCCGGGGTGCCATCGCGCGTCGCGCTCGTGCAAGAGCCGGGATTGGATCCGCTGCGACTGGCGTCGACGCGGTCGAGCATCGTCGCGCTCTGGCCCGAGTTGCACGCGCTGCGCGCCGCGTCGCTCACGCGCGATGGCGGCGTAATCGAGACGCATGACGTCGTCGCGAACGACAACTTGCTGAACGCGTCGCTGACCGCATTCGGCGATGGCTACCTCGCGGTCTGGACGACGTGGACGGAAACGCGCGCGTGCTTTCTCAACGCGCACGGAGCGCCGGACGGCGCGTCGTTCCTGATCCACGCGCGCGCGGACTCGCTGTACAGCGCGGCATCGAACGGGACGACCGCGCTCGTCGCACTCGGAACGGGGCTGTACTCGATCGATCGCGGCGGTCACGTCGCACTCGTCTCGTCACTGCGCGCGGTGGAGCTGGCGTGGGACGGGACGGTGTTCATCGCTGTGTCGTACGGATCGGTGAATGCGCTCGACAGCAGCGGACGCGTGTTGCGCACGACACCCATCGGTCTGACGGGACGTCCGCACGTCGTCGTCAACAGCGACGGCGCCGCGGTGATTTTCGAGAACGCGTACGGCGACGGCGCAACAGCGCTGCGCCTCGCCCTCGGCGGCGCGCCACTCGACGAGCGTGCGTTCCCCATTCTGCGCGAGCCGCGCATGCTCACCGCTGCGTGGAACGGAGACGAGTACGCGCTGCTCTTCGGCTACGACTTTCAATTCACAACACTGCGCGAGTTGACGGAGGCGGCGGACGCGCCGCAACCGGTGGTGCTCGCGGAGCCGACGCCGTACGCGCCGGCTCTCGCCTCCGGCACGCAGACAACATTCCTCGGCTGGAGCGAGCGCACGCGCACCGTCGTCGCGCGCTTCCGCGACGTCGCATACCTCGGCGAGACGAATCTGCCACTCGGCCAGCTCGCGATGACCGCGCGCGGCGATGAAGCGGGCGTGCTGTCGGCCGGCGACGACGTCCGCGGCTTCGTCGTGCGCAACGACGGCTCCGTCCGCACGGACGTGCGTCTCGGCTACGGCGCGAGCGGTCCCTTCTCGCTGACACCGCGCGGAATCGCAGCGGTGGATGGCACGTACCTCGCGCTCTGGTCACGCAACGGACCGTCGCAACCGGGCGGCCTGACGTACACGTCGTCGATCGAGAGCAGCTCCTTCGACGAAGAAGCGCACGCATTCGACCTCGGCTACACGGCGCCGATCGTCAACCGCGGAGACTACGCGACGGTTGCGTACACGGACCCGAACAGCGTCCTCTGGCTCGTCGACGTCGACGCGCACGGCCGCATGCTCGGCAGTCGCGTGCGTATCGCGGAGCACGCGGCGAATCCGGCGCTCGCTGTCGACGATACGAACGCGCTGTTCCTCGCATGGAGCGACGGCGAGCACATCGTCGCAACGAACTTCGTCCAAACGTTGACCTTACCGATGAGTGGACGGCCGCACGTCGCGTGGACCGGCGACGAGTTTCTGATCGCGAACGACAACCTCGATCTCGTGCGCATCACGCGCAATGGCGAGCGGCGCGGCGCGATGATGCACATCGCCACGCCCTTCCCCACCTCGGACGTGCAGCTCACGCGCAACGCGATCGCCTACATCCGCGCCGCGCCCGACCTCGGCTACGTGAGCGATCGCGTCGTCGTGCGCACGATCACGTCCACAACTCCTCGATCGGCTGATATCCGCCGTCCTTCGCCGTAGGCACGTACTCGAAGCCGCGGCCGAGGGGATCGTCGTTGCGGACCTTCGTGTAGTCGATGCCAAGCGCGGAGTACAACGTGCACGTCACGTCCTCGGGGCGGATGTCGCGATTCGCGCTCCAGCCGTACTCCGCGACCGCGTTCCCTTGCGCGTTCGTCGCGCCGATCGCGCGTCCACCGCGCGTGCCCCCGCCCGCGAAGACGACCGAGTTGCGCAGGTAGTGATCGCGTCCGCCCTGGTTGTTCAGCGCGCCGACCGTGCGTCCGAACTCGCTCACGATCACGACGAGCGTCTGATCGAGAATCTTCATGGCCGCGAGATCGGTAAGCAGCGCGCCGACCGCGTCGTCGAGCTGCTTGCCCTGCACGAAGAGCGACTGCGCGGCGGCGGTGTCGTAGATGTCGGAGTGATGGTCCCACCCGCCCTGCGTCGCCTGCACGAAGCGCGTGCCCTTGCCCGACGCAACGAGGTTGCGCGCGACGACGAGCGAGTCGCCGAAGTTCGATGCGCCGTAGCGATCGTGCTCCTCGGTCGTGAACGAGAAGAGCGCGTTGATGTTCGGCGAGTCCATGAGCGCCTTCGACTGATCGTAGAAGTCATTCATGTCCGACGCCGCTTTGCCGAGGGCGCCGGTGGTGCGGTTCGTGTCGAGTTGGTGGATGAGATCCCAGCGCCGCGTGAAACGCGCCGCGCCATCCGGATGACCGAGCGTCGCCAGTCCCGTCGATGCGGTCGTGACGCCGAACGGTGCGTACTTTGCCGGGAGATAGCCGCACGTCGGAATCGATCCCGCGTTGAGCGCGATGAAGCCCGGCAACACTTCCGCCGGCGTGCGCTTCGCCTGCGACTCGAGCGCGACGACGGCGCCGATATGCGGCGCGATCGCGCCCGTCGCGCCACCCGGATTGCGCGCGATCTGCGCCCACGCCTGTCCGAGCTCGTGCACCGCCGCCCACGCGAGACACGAGCGCGCGATCGTGAGCTTGTCGAGATGCGCGCCCATCTTCGGCAGCAGTCCCTGCGGCCAGCGCATGCTGCCGTACGGCGTCGGCGCGAGATCGGTCGGCGTCCACGATCCCTCTTTCAGATCCCACATGTCGGTCTGGCTCGGCGCGCCGGCGAGGAAGATGAAGATGCAGCTCTTCGCCGTGTTGCGCAGAGCGGCGTTCGTGCCGATGGTCTGCGCGAGGAGCGTGCGCGGCTGCAGCACGTCCGAGAAGTAGTAGCCGAGGACGCCGGTGCCGGCGATGCGGAAGAAGTTGCGGCGGGAAAAGGCGTTGTCGTTCATGACGGCGTCTCAGTTGAAGATGAACTCGAGGCTGTTGATGAGCGCGAACTGCAGATCCTCGGCGCGATCGCCGAGGGTGCCCGCCTTGAGGTACTCGATGGCGATCTGGCGCTCCTGCGACGTCGGTCGGCGCGAGAGCGTCGCGAGATAGAGCTGATCGGTGACCGTGCCGGGATCGCTCGATGCGGCGAGCACTTTCTGTACGGTCGAATTGTTGGCGCGCTTCACGCGCGTCGTCACGATCGTGTCGTTCATCAGCGCGAGCGACTGCGAGATCGCGGTGTCGTTCGTGCGCAAGACGTCGTCGCGGTTGCCGCGTCCGAAGTTGTTGATGAACGCAAATGCGCCGCCGCGGCGCCCGTCGAGCGGATCGGGCAACTGCATCGCGCGATTCACCGGCGCGACCATGCCTTGCACCGTGAGCGGATTCGGGACCGCGGTTGCGGAAAGGATCGCGTCATACAGCATCTCCGCGCTGAGGCGACGCGACGCGTGACGCGCGAAGTAGGAGTCGTCGGGCGAAGTCCCCGTGTACTTCGCGGAGAGTTGATACGCGTTCGACGACGCGATCGTGCGCAGGAATTCGCGCAGGCTGAAGTTCTTCGCGATCAATTCGTCCGCGAGCTGCTCGAGAAGCGCGGGATGCGACGGCTGCGTCGTCAGCTTCGCGAGATCAAACGCGTTCACCGGCTCGACGAGTCCGCGACCCATCATTTCTCGCCAAAGATAGTTCGCGGTCGCGCGTGCGAACTGGCGATCGGCGGTGAGGATGCGCGCGTACGCGACGCGATACGGCTCGCCGGGCTTCGGCCCTTCCCCATTCGTGATGAACGCGGGGAGGACGTAGTTCGGCTGTCCTTCCGCGGGCGCGCGCGGCGTCTTGTTGCCATCGGTCGTGTTCAGCAGATACGCGCCGTTCGGAATGACGCCGACGTTGAACTTGAGAATGTTCGCGTTCGGATTCGCGGGATCGGTGTAGCGCTCGCCGCGCACACTCGTGCGCGAGAAGAACGCGGCCATCTTCCAGAAGTCCTCGCGCTTCTTTTCGCGCAGCCAGGAGTTCACGAGCTCGAGATGGCCGCCGCCGCTGTGGCAGGAGATGCACAGCATGGGGATGCCGAGGAACTTCTCGGCGGAGTGCGCGGCGAGGTTGTCGAGCGTGTCCTGCGGCGGACCATTGCGCTGGATCTGCCGCACGACGTAGTTCGCCGCTCCCGTCTGGAAGTTGTCCCCCTCGGTCGACAACACCTCGCGCACCATGAGGTCGTACGGCTTGCCGGCGCGGATCGAGTCGTGGATCCAGTTGTAGTACGCGTTCTTGCCGAGGTAGTACTCGCGGCTGTTGTTCGCGACCTGCACGTTCTGCACGAGATCGCCGAACCACATCGTCCAGCGATCGACGAAGGCGTCGGAGTTGAGGAGCGCGTCGATCTTCTTCGCGCGCTTGTCGGGACGCGTGTCGGCGAGGAACGCCTGGACGTCGGCGGTCGTCGGGATCATCCCCGTGAGGTCGAGCGTCACGCGGCGGAGGAACTCCTCGTCGCCCGCGACTGTCGCGGGCGCGATGCCACTGGCCGCGAGCTTTGCCCCGACTTGCGTGTCGATGAAGTTGGCGACAGGGAGCGTGCCGAGGGAGGGAACGCGAACGGCGCGGCGCCGGGAATCCCCGGCGACATGCACCACTCCCGTGACGAGCAGCAACACGGCAACGATGCGTTTCATGGCCATTTGACGCAGGATACGCCGCGCGCGTTTACAGGGGTGTGAGGGAGGTTACGAAACGAGCTTGACGCGACGAGACATGCCGGGAGCCGCGGCGAGCTTCGCGTCGGTGGTGATGACGACGGTGTCGAGCACTTCGGCGAGCGCGACGTAGGCAGCGTCGTAGGCGGTGAGGTTGTCGCGGAGCCGCCAGATGCGGTCGAGGAGCGCCTCGTGGCTGGAACGGTGGATGCGCATGAGCTTGAAATACTCGATCGCATTTTCGGCGTCCTGACGCGTCATAGCGCCACTGAGCACCCATCGTCGAATCGCGTGCATCACCTCGAGGTCGATGAGATGCGGAGCGTGAGTCTCGCCTCCGAAAAGATACTCGTCGATGCGTGCGGCCGCGGGTGATTGAATCAGGAACGCGAGAACCGCTGAGGCGTCGACAACGATCACCGTCGATCGCGCGCCTCTCGCACGACTTGCGCCGGAGACGGCCGTACCTTGATCGCCGGCAGTCTTTTCGCGCGCTCGCGAAGCTCTTCATCGGTCGGACGCTCCGCGGATTTCTTCAGCTCTGCGAGCAGGTAGTCCGAGAGCGTCATCCCGGCTGCCGCAGCCCGGGCCTTGACGATCCGATGCATGTCGTCCGGCATGTTCCTGATCTGAACCATCTTGCCCATGCAAACAAGATGAATGCATGTGCGGCGCATGTCAACATGCGCGGCACATGCAACGTCACACCGCGACGCGGTCGATCTCGTCGAGCTTGCGGATGTCGACGCTGATCGTGCCGTCTTCGCGCGGCGGATTGAACATGCTCCGGAATCTTCCGCCCCAGACGACGTCCGCCGCCTTGTACGACGAGCGCGTGTGCACGGTCTGCGAGAACGTCTCCTCGAAGCCGTTGAGGAGGATGAGGAACTCGGCGTCGCATTCGACGAGGTCTTCGCCCGTCCAGTCGCGCAGCGGACTCTTGTCCGTGATCGGATGCACGATCGTCCACGCCAGCGGGAAGAAGACGACGCCTTCCCGCTCGAGCTCGAGCGCGATGAACTCGCGGTCGGACGCGGTCACGCCGTCGCGTTTGCGGCGGCTGAGCAGCACCTTCGCCTGCAGGTCGACGAGCTGGCTGCTGCGCTGATTGACGATGCGGAACATGAACGCGCGGCCGCCGCGGTACGGCGCGATCACCGCGTTGCGGCTGAAGCGGATCCGCGCCACGGGACGCGCGAAGCGCGCGAACGAAA
>DATELS010000284.1:0-4308 GCA_035276365.1 Thermoanaerobaculia bacterium | reverse complement strand
CGCCGATGCCTTTCACTTCCGTGAGGTCGCTCGTCTTCGCGAACGCGCCGTGCTCCGCGCGGTAGTCGACGATGCGCTGCGCGACCTTCGCGCCGACATTCGGCAGCAGCGCGAGTTGCGAGGCATCGGCGGTGTTGATGTTGACGACGGGGCTGGACTCGGCGGCGAACGTGTTGGTGGCGAGGGCGGCGACGATGAGGGTGAGGACGATCAGCAGGGACTTACGCATGGTTTCTTTCTCCTTCTTTCTCTTTCTTTGTTGTTGTTGTTGAGGGCCGCGACTGACTCGCGAAAAATCGCGAAGCACTCGTCACCCGCAAGCGAAGTGGGGCCGCCGCCGTCGCGACGGCGGCCCCGAGGAATGTCAGCTCTTCTTCGCGCGGGGCTTGCGCGGGCTCTTGATCTCGGACGTCAGCGTCGTCTTGCCGTCGACCGTCACGTAGCTCGAGAGGCGCTCGAATGTTTTCGCGCCGATGCCCTGCACTTGCATCAGATCGCTCGTCTTCTTGAACGCGCCGTGCTCGCCGCGATACGCGACGATGCGCTGCGCGACCTTCTCGCCGATGCGCGGGAGCAGCGCGAGCTGCGTCGCGTCCGCCGTGTTGATGTTGACGACACCGGCGGGCGAGGAGGCCGCGGGCACGGGCTCGGCGGCGAAGGCAGTCATCGCGATCGACGCGACGACCAGAGTGAGAATGAGAGTTTTGAGGGACTTCCGCATGGGGGTCTTTCTCCTTTCAGTTGTTGGGTTGTTGGTTGATGGGTTGGACTTCACTTCGAGTTGTTTTTGGCTGTTCCACACACGAACTTGTCTTCATCGTTCCGTTTCACGTTGCTGTTTTCTCCTCGTTGACCACCGTCCTTTCGCGCCCATCAATTTCAAGGCGTCCGCCACGCGGCCAACATTGGCAACACACTGAAAGGAAAGGAGTTATGCGAAACGGAGAGTTGGCGCGCCGTCAAGAATTGAGGCGCAGGAGAGAAGCCCTGCCAAAGATTTTGACGGGCGGACTACGGAACGGCGATTTGCGCGACGCGCACCGTCTTCGCGGCGGTATCCGTCCACGCGAAGAACGCGGTTTTGCCCGCGAGCGTCATGCGCGGGAAGCCCACGCGTCGCGCCTCGTTCGCGTCGGAGAGACGCACCGGCGCATCCGCGTGACCGTCGCTGCGCACGCGGCGCGCGAAGATGCCCGCGCTCTCGATCCACGTCACGAGTGCGCTGTCATCGTTGAGGAGAAGCACGTCGACGTGGCCGAACGACTTACTCGTGTCGATGCGCGTCGCGTTGCTCCACGTCGCGCCGCCGTCGTGCGAGAACGCGACATTCACGCGCGGCTGATCGTGCGCCAGCGTGAACCACGCCACCGCCGCGTCCTTGCCGCGCGCGTCGATCTGCGGACCATTCACCGGGCAACCCTCGATCGTCCAGTCGTCCGCGTGCACGCGCGCCGGCGCGCTCCACTTTCCCGCCGCCTGCGTGACGATCGAGATGTCGCGCACTTCCTTCTCCAGACGATCGCGATACACGAGCGCGGCGCCGCGCGTCGTGCGCGCCATCGACGTGCCGCAGCAATCGCACACGCGTGCGTCGACGACGGTCTCGCCGCTCGCGTTCAGCGCCGCGTCGAGCTCCACCGATCGCAACTGCGTCGTCCCCGCGTGATGATGCCCGTGCCCCTCGGACGTCTCCCGTCCATCGAGCCAGGCCACGGTTACGCCGCCTTCGGGTCGCGCGAGCATCGACACGAATCCATGCTCGACCGGCTTGCCATCGCGATTGATGAGGCGCGGCGCGCGCCACGTCTTACCGCCGTCCGGCGTCGCGCTCACGTACACATCACGCGCGCCGGCGGGCGTCGTCTGCAGCCACTGCGCGAAGAGCGTCCCCTTCGCGTCCTCGACGATCATCGGGAAATCCGCCCAGCTCGCGAGGAGATCCGCGCGCTCGACGATCACGCGCGGCGCCGACCACTTGCCACCCGCGAGCGTCGCGAACTTGAGCGCGTGATTCTTCCCTTTGCCCGGCTCAACCCACGACATCGCCACCGTGCCGTTGCGCAGCGTCGTCACATGCGGCTCGGCGGCGCCGGGTCCGGTGGGAGTCGCGATCGCGAGGATTGCCGCGAGGATCAGCATGGCCGCGTTATACTCGACCGCAGGCGCCTGAATGAAGGAAAAGCGTGAGATCTATCGCTTCCTCCATGTCACTCCGCGGCGCATTTTCGAACAGCTCGATCAATACGTCATCGGGCAGCGGCACGCGAAGGAAGTCCTCGCCATCGCCGCGTACAACCACCTGAAGCGCATCGAGTATCTGAAGTTCGGCGGCGAAGTCTCGATCCGCAAGTCGAACATCCTCATGATCGGTCCGTCCGGCAGCGGGAAGACGTACCTCGCGCGGACGCTCGCGAAAATCCTCGACGTGCCGTTCGCGTACAACGACGCGACCGCGTTCACCGAAGCCGGCTACTACGGCGAAGACGTCGAAGTCGCGATCGGACGTCTGCTCTATGCAACGAACCAAAACGTCAACGCGGCGGAGAACGGCATCGTCTTCATCGACGAGATCGACAAGATCAGCCGCCGCTCCGGCGGCTCGCGCACCGGCGCGGGACAACGCGACATCGGCGGCGAGGGCGTGCAGCAATCGCTGCTGAAGATCCTCGAGGGCGAGAAGATTTTCGTCCCGCTCAACGTCACCGCGCACTGGAACAAGTACGACTACGTCGAGATCGACATCTCGAACATCCTCTTCATCTGCGCCGGCTCGTTCAACGATCTCGAGGAAGAGACTGACGGCCGCAGCGTCGGCTTCTTCGAGAAAGCCGCGCCGCCGCGACATGAGATCACCACCGACGCCCTCGTGAAGTACGGCTTCCTCCCCGAGCTCCTCGGCCGCCTGCCGGTGCGCGTCGAGCTCGACGCGCTCACCGCCGAAGACCTCGTCTCGATTCTCACCGACCCGCGCGAGGCGATGATCCCCGAGTACCAGCGACTCTGCGCGCTCGATCAGATCCAGCTCGACTTCAGCCGCGAGGCGCTCTTCGAAATCGCCCACGCCGCGATCAAGCAACGCCTCGGCGCCCGCGCGTTGCGCGCAATCCTCGAGAAAGTGCTGCACCCGATTCTCTTCATCGGACCGGAGCGCGCGGGCGAGCGCATCGTGGTCGAGGCCGCCGACGTGAATCGGGCCGTGGCCACGCTCCACAGTTAAACTGCGCGCCATGCGCACCATCGGAATCGCCGCGAAGACCACCGCGCCGCGCGCGCTCGACTACGCGAAGAGCGTCGCGGACGGCCTGCGCAAACGCGGTCTCACTGTGATCTTCGACGAAGACACGGCGCACGAGATTCAGGACGCGGAGCCGAGCGAGCCGAAGTCGCGACTGGGACGCAAGTGCGATCTTCTGATCACGTTTGGCGGCGACGGCACGCTGCTCTCGGTCGCGCGACACGCACCCGATCACGTTCCCATCATCGGCGTGAACATGGGCACCCTCGGCTTCCTCACCGAGATTCGCGTCGAAGAGTTCCCCGAGGTGCTGGAGCGGGTGCTGGAAGGGGCGTATCACGTCGAGCCGCGCGTCACCTTCACCGTGTCTGTGAGCGGCGAAGGACGCGACGCGACGCAGCGCTATCGCGTGCTCAACGACGTCGCGATCAACAAGAGCGCGGTCGCGCGCATCATCGAGATGCGCGTCAGCGTCGCGGGACTGTTCGTGTCGACGTTTCGCGGCGACGGGATGATCGTCGCGACGCCCACCGGCTCGACCGCGTACAACCTCTCCGCGGGCGGACCGATCATCTATCCGACGATGGGCGCGGTCGTGATCACGCCGATCTGCCCGCACATGCTCACGAATCGCCCGATCGTGTTGCCGGACGAGCTGGACATCGAGATCTCGCTCAACGCGCCAGACGCGCGCGACATCTTCCTCTCGCTCGACGGCCAGGAGGGCCTCGAGATTCGCGAGGGCGACCGCATCTGCGTCCGAAAGTCCGAAGAACGAGTACTCTTAGTGCAGTCACCCGACAAGAATTACTTCGACGTCTTGCGCAACAAGTTGAAATGGGGCGAAGGATGAAACGGACACTGGTCGTTCTGTCGCTGCTTTTCATCGCGGCCGGAAGTCGAGCGCAACAGCCGCAGCCGGTGTATCTCGATCAGCTCATCGAGACGCCGCTGGCGACGCTGCAGACGCAGTTTCCGAACCTGAAGAAGGAAGGCTGCTATCGCATCGGCGACAACCGCTTCCTCCTCATCAGCGTCGAGTCGAAAAAGGAGCACAAGCCGTGGCGCGTCGC
>DATELS010000283.1:0-2786 GCA_035276365.1 Thermoanaerobaculia bacterium | reverse complement strand
CTCGTCATGATCCATCGCACCACCTTGGGGTCTGTTACCGGAAGGCGTGGAATCGCTTCCGGCCCTTCGGCCTGACTCTCCTCCCACAGCAGCGATTCTTCGGCGAGCGAGTGCACATTTTGCGGAAGGATTCCTCGGAGTCTGAAGCCCTCGATCATCGCGCTGCGGCGGCCGAAATCGTCGTCGGGGAAAAGCTCGTAGTCCGCAGTGACGAGCGCGCGTAGATAATCGCCGAACGTGATGTCGACGGGCGGCAGGTAGTCGAACGCCCGGATGCACATCGTGAGCAGACTCTGTGCGGTGCGCGATGCCTCGTCCGCGATGCGACGCACGAGATCGGGATGCAGATCGCCGGCCGGAAGCTCGCCGCTCCCTCCCGTCGCGATGCGAATGAGATCGCGAATGCGTCTTTGATAGATCATGAAAAACGCATCGAAGACGGCTGCGACCAGGATCGATCCGCGCCGGTGCGGTTCCATCTCGGTCGTGTAAAGCTTCGGGTCGGGCTTCTCATCCAAGCCGGAACGCAGCTCGCGTCCCTTGCCGGTCGCGAATCCGAATTGACGCGCCATTTGAACGAGCATTCCTCGATTGCGGATGTCCGACCGCGTTTTCTGAATCTCTTCGCGCAGCAGCTCCGTGAAACTGAAATGCTGCAGAAGCGCGATGATGTCCGCGAATCCTTCGTGAAACGCGATGACGTCGCGGTTGCTCGGCTCGAGAAAGTACCGGCGTAACCGATGCACGATCGCGTGCGTCATCTCATGAACGATGATGTCGTGCGAGAGGCAGGTGAAGATGTTGCCCCCCGGAAGATTCGGACCTGGATTCTCGCGGTCGGCTCGGAAGTATCCGAAGAGAATCGCGTGAAGATCGGGATCGTAAAACGCGTTTGCGCCGTGCAGCGCGTGTGGGAAAAGACGCAGCTTGCTGCTTTTGCGATTCATCGCCAGCGGTCGTCCGAGGGCGGTGTCGAAGTTCTCGAGCGTCTTCATCGCCACGGCGTACACCATCTGCTGATGGAACCGAGGATCGGACTCGCTCGGATCCAGACCGTTCTGCATGAGGATGTTCAGCTCGTTCAGGTTTACGGCCGCGTAAAAACGGTCGTGTGCACCGTCGAAGTCCACCACTTCCAGCCGCTCGCCGGATGGTCCGGGCTGAAGATTCGTTTCGTTATTGATCTCGATGGTCACGCGGTTGCCCGCCGTGCGGCCGGCCATCGGATCGGACGCGAAGATCTTCAGCGGACGTCGCGCGGGCGGGGCTTGAACATAGGAGGACTGAAGCCTCTTCATGTCTATAGGAGTGCCAGACGACGCGTTTTTCCTACCCTTGACAAGCTCTCGCCGCGGCCCTATTGTACTAGTAGACTATGACAACGGCACAACATGTCTTTCGCCTCGACGCCTCGTCGGGCGTGCCGTTTTACCGGCAGATCATCGACCAGGTCCTCCTCGCCGTCGGCGATGGGCGGCTCAGGCCGGGGACGCAGCTCCCCACGGTTCGTCAGCTCGCGGTAGACCTCTCGGTCAACCTCAACACGGTGGCCAAGGCCTATCGCGAGATGGAGATCCGAGGGATCGTGCAGACGCAGCAGGGGACGGGGACGTTCATCGCGGAACGCACCGGCTCCCGCTCGCGCGAGAAGCGCAAGGCCATGCACGACCTTCTGGACCGTCTCATCGCAAACGGAGAAGCGCTCGGCATTCCCATCGAGGACCTCGTCGAAGCGCTGTCGGAGCGGGCCGAGAAATCCCGCAGGAGGGAAGCATGATCGTCCCCGGAGTCATTGCCGAGAAAAAGAAACAGGCTGCCGAACGGAAGCAGGAGCGCAGCGACACGCTCAAGCTCGACGGCGAGGTGCGCGGCGGCGCGCGCCGTTACGTGAACGGCGTCAGCGCCGCCGCCTTCATCCTCATCCTCATGACGTCGCCGTTCCTCTTCGCCGCGCACATCCCCGCGGCCGGCCTCGCGCTCGTGCTGCTCGCGTTCTACGCGCTCTTCGGCATCAAGATCGCGAACCAGTGGGAGAAGGCGGTCGTGCTCCGCTTCGGAAAGTTCCGCGCGCTGTACGGGCCGGGACTCTTCGTCATCATCCCCATCGTCGATGAAGTCTCGCATCTCATCGACCAGCGCATGCGCGTCACCGACGTCACCGCCGAGTCGGCGCTGACACGCGACACCGTGCCGGTCGACGTCGACGCCATCGTCTTCTGGACGGTGTGGGACGCGCAGAAGTCGGTGCTCGAAGTCTCCGACTACTTCGTCGCCATCGCGCTCTCCGCGCAGACCGCGTTGCGCGAGGCGATCGGCCGCGCCGAGCTCGCCGCCATGATCACCGAGCGCGAGCGCCTCGGCGACGCCCTGCGCAAGATCCTCGACGAGAAGACGAACCCGTGGGGCATCACCGTGCACTCGGTCGAGATCCGCGACGTGCAGATTCCGCAGGAGCTCGAGGACGCGATGAGCCGCCAGGCGCAGGCCGAGCGCGAGCGACAGGCCCGCATCATCCTCGGCACCGCCGAGACCGAGATCGCCACGCGCTTCGTGCAGGCGGGGCAGGAGTACGAGAATCGTCCCGTCGCGCTGCACCTGCGCGCGATGAACATGCTCTACGAGGCGATCAAGGAGAAGGGCTCGATGGTCATCGTGCCGTCGAGCGCGGTCGAGACGATGGGCCTCGGCGGCCTCGCCGGCATGACGGCCCTCGGCAAGCCGACCACGGGCGGCGAGTCGTGAAGAGCCCCGCGGCGCCGCGCGTCGAGTGCGAGCAGCACCACACG
>DATELS010000282.1:0-14862 GCA_035276365.1 Thermoanaerobaculia bacterium | reverse complement strand
CCTCACCTTCGTCATCGCCGGCGAGCATTACGCGGTCGACATCGAGCGCATCGTCGAGATCGTGACGCCGCGCCGCGTGACGCGCATCCCGAACGCCGAAGAATCCGTGGTCGGAATCTTGTCGCTGCGAGGGACGATCGTCACGCTCGTCGACGTCCGCCGCAAGCTCCGTCATCGCGAGGCCGGCGACGCCACGGCCGACACGCGCATCGTCGTCATCGACTTCCACAACGAGATCGTCGGCTTCCTCGTCGACCGCGTGCTGCGCGTCGTCAAGGCCGCCGCGGCGGACATCGAACCGCATCCCGTCGTGCATGCCACGGAGCTCGACGAGTCGGTTCGCGGCGTGTTCCGCGTCGCGGGCGCGTTGACGATCCTGCTCGATCTCGACAAACTGCTCGACCACAGACCGCTCGCAGCAAGAACGGCGTAACCCCAACATGGACCTGACCTGCAAGAAATGCGGCTCGACCTTTCGCGCGGCGATTGCGCTGCCGCTCACCGCGGCGGTGCGCGTGGCCTGCCCGCGCTGCCAGTATCAAATGGTGCTGAAGCCGAGGAGCGCGAGCGGGATGCATCCGGTCGCGGAGCCGGAGCCGCCGGAACCGCCCGCACGCATGCCGCGACGCCGCACCGCCGCCATCGCCGATGAGCCCCGCCCCTTCCGCCACTTCCTCGGCGAACACCTGCGCCGCCTCGGCTTCGAAGTCGCGTACTTCGAGACGGGCGACCCGACGCTCGAGTTCGTGCGCCGCTCGCGCGCGGAGCTCGTGATCGTGAACGTGTACCTGAAGGGCAAGCTCGGCGTGGAAGTGACGGAGGAGATCAAGGCCGATCCGTCGCTCGAGAACACGCGCGTCATTCTCATCGGCGCGCTCTTCCGCGCGAACCGCTTCCGCGCCAATCCGACGAATCTCTACGGCGCGGATGAATACATCGAAGAGCAGATTCCGGAGAAAGAGTTCCGCCAGATCATCCGCAAGCTCTTCCCGGAAGTCGGCGAGACGAGCGAGGTGCCGATCGAGCCGCGCGAATACGACGAGGCACGCCGCCTCGCGCGACTCATCCTCTCCGACATCATCATCTATCACCAGGCCAAGGTGGAGCAGGGCATCCGCGAGAACAACTTCTTCGAAGTCCTCCGCGAGGAGATCGAAGAGGGACGCCAGTACTACGAGTCCCGCGTCCCGATGCGCGTGCGCCGCGACACCGAGATCTACACCGAAACCCTCCAGCAATTCCTGCAGATGAAACGCGAGGAACTGGACAAGGTGAGGACAGGGACGCAATGAGGCTCGCTGCGAGCTAACCAATGACCGCCGATCCACAGATCATCGAACAGGCCCGCTCCGCGGATCCGGATGCGCGGCAGAAGGCGGCGTTTCTCGTCGCGCACTCGGCGGACGAGCGCAACCTTCCGCTCATGTTCGAGCTCCTCGGCGACAAGGACTGGCGCGTGCGCAAGACGATCGTCGACGGTCTCGTGCGCGACGCGCGCGTCGACATCGTGAGCGGTCTGCTCGATGCGCTCGCCGACGCGGAGAACGCAGGCAAGCGCAACTCGGCGACCGAGGCGTTGATTCGGATCGGGGAGGCAGCGATTCCGCCGATCGTGGAGCGGTTGCGCGCGGAAGAAGACATCGACGTGCGCCTCTCCCTCGTCAATCTCATCGGCGACCTGCGCAGCCGCGAGGGCTTCGACATCCTCGTCGAGCTGCTCGAGAACGAAGGCGACATCAACGTCGCGTCGTCGATCGTCTCCTCCCTCGGCAAGTTTCGCGATGCCGCGGCGCTGCCGCATCTTATGCGCGCGCTGCGCACGCGCGACGATCTCTGGCTCAAGTTCCACGTCGTCGAGGCGCTGGGGGAGATCGGCGATCGCTCCGCGCTGCCGGCGATCCTCCCGCTGTACGCGGAGAAGTCGCTGCGCAAGCCCGTGCTCGAGGCGGTCGGCAAAATCGCCGACGTCGGCACCGTCAACTTCCTGCTGCGCATCATCGCGGACGAAGAGAAACTCAACCTGACCGCGCTGCGCGCGCTCGTGCGGATCGCGGAGGCGAGCAAGCCGCGCATCGTCGAACAGACGGAGCGGCAGCTCATTCAATCGCGTTTCCGCGAGTCGTTCCCGCGGCAGAAAGTCGCGCCGCTCATCGAGCATCTGCACACGACGCCGAAGCGCGAGGTCAAAGCGTTCATCCTCAAGTTCCTCGGATGGACGGGCGACGAGGCCGCGCTGCCCGTGCTTCTGCAACATCTCGATCATCCCGACACCTCGGAAGTCGCGGCGCAGGCGCTGATCGACTTCGGTCCCGCCGCGATTCCGTCGATTCTCTCGACGCTGCAGAACGAAGAAGAGGACGAGATCGTCGGGCTGCTGCTGCGCGTCGTCAACGTCATCGGCGGACGCGAGGCCATCCCGAGCATCCTGCAGTTCCTCGATCACGACAATCCGATGATCCGCCGCCTCGCGCTCGAGACCCTCGGCGAGATTCCCGATCCGGCGTCGATGGATTATCTGCTCGCGAAGCTCGACGACTCGGACGTCGCGTCGCAGCAGGCCGCGGTGAACTCGATCTCCGCGCTCGTCGCCGCGTTCCCCGAAGTCTCGAATGAAGTCCTCGGCAAAATCCGAAGGCTGCTGCTGTCGTCATCGACGCCGATCAAGCTCAACTCGCTGTCGGTGTACGTCAACATTCAAGGCGAGGGCTATCACGACGGCCTGCTGCTCGCGTCGAAGGACAGCGATCCGGTGATCCGCCAGAAGGCGGTGTCGCTGATGGGCAAGTTCAGCGAGGAGCGCTTCGCCGATCAGCTCGTGCTCTCGCTCGCCGACGAGTCGACGGCGGTGCGGCTTGCGGCGATCAACGCGATCGTGCGGCATCGGCCGGAGACCGGACTCGATCCGCTGATCAGCTCACTCGACGACAACGACATCTGGATCCGCACCGCGGCCGCACAGGCGCTGGGGGAGTATCGCCATCCGGCGACGATCGAGCCGCTGATGCGGCATCTCATGAACGATCCGCCGCCGGTGCGCATCGCGGTGATCGAGGCGCTCGGAAAGTCCGAAACGCCGGAAGTGAAGGAGGTGCTGTTCCGCTGTTTGAACGAGCCCGATCCGGAGATTCAACGCGCGGCGATGCTCGCGCTCGCGCGCATCCCTGGCGACGACGTGTTCGAGCAACTGCTCTCGACGCTCGGCAGCGACGACTGGCGTCTGCGCGCGGCCGCGGCGGCGGCGCTCGGCACGCGCGGCGATCGCAAGGCGCTGCACGCACTGCACCGCGCGCTCGAAGATCGCGACACGTACGTGCAGCAGTCGGCGATCCTCGCGCTCGACAAAGTGGCGGACCGCACGTCGTTCCCGTACCTGTTCAAGGCGCTCGAGAACGCGGCGATTCTCGACGACGTCTCGGACGTCTTCGTCAAACACAAGGATCTGTATCGCGACCTGCTCGAGGAAGCGTGGAGGACGGCGGACAGCAGGAGGGAGGTTGTGATCGCAGCCATTCTGGCAGCGATGAAAAGGAAGGATGAACCCGAACGATGATCGATGAACGTTGAACGATGAGGAGTTCTTCATCGTTCATCGTTCATCGTTCATCGTTGGTTCGGTATGTCGAATTTCAACTTCTCATTGAACCACCACATGGAGCTTCCGGACGATGTGTTCCGGTTGCTGCGGGACCAAATCTACAAACGGTCCGGGATGTGGTTCAGCGACTCGTCGAAGTACCTCCTGCAGAAGCGGCTCTCGCCGCGCGCGCGCGAGCTGAACTTCGACTCGTTCCAGAAGTACTTCTACTTCCTCCAATACGACCCGCGCGCGGACGCGGAGTTCGATCAAATCTTCGACCTCGTCACGACGAACGAGACGTACTTTTTCCGCGAGCCTGCGCAGTTGCAGGCGTTCACCGAGGAGATCGTGCCCGATCTCCTGTCGCGCAAACCGGTGAAGAAGATTCGCATCTGGTCCGCGGGCTGTTCGTCGGGCGAGGAACCGTACACGCTCGCGATTCTGTTGCAGGAGGCGGGCTGGTACGACCACGCGGCATTCGAGATTTTCGCCAGCGACATCAACCAGCAAGTTCTCGGCAAGGCACGCAAGGGTCTGTATCGCGAGAACGCGTTCCGCGCGACGCCGCCCGCGGTCCGCGAGCGCTACTTCACACGCGAGCCGGACGGCGCGGTCTGGCGCATCAACGACGAGATCCGCAACCGCGTCTCGTTCGGCCGTCTCAATCTCTACGACGAAGCCCGCGTCTCACTCCTCGGCCACCTCGACGTGGTCTTCTGCCGCAACGTGATCATCTACTTCGACGACGCATCGAAGCGCGTGGTGGTGAGTAACTTCTACAACCGCCTCATCGACGGCGGCTACCTCCTCCTCGGCCACAGCGAGTCGCTCATCTCACTGTCCACGCAGTTCAAGCTGCGCCACCTCAAGCACGACATGGTGTACCAGAGGTAGTTGGCGCCAACCGCCAACCGTTAGAATCGCCAACCAGTGGCGTCCTCCCCTCCACCCATTCGCGCGCTCGTCATCGACGACTCGGCGTACAACCGCGTCACGCTGAGCCGGATGCTGGAGACGGATGCGCGCATCAAGGTCGTCGGCACGGCGGTGAATGGCGAGGACGGGATCAAGCAGGTGATGAAGCATCGTCCCGATGTCATCACGCTCGATCTCGAGATGCCGATCATGGACGGCTTCGCGTTCCTGCGCTGGCTGATGATGAATCTGCCGACGCCCGTCATCGCCGTCTCGTCGCGCGCGAGCGATCGCAGCGTGTTCAAGGCGCTCGAGCTCGGCGCGCTCGACTTCATCGCCAAGCCCGGCGGTCGCGTCTCGCCGCGGCTCGAGGAGATTCAGAAAGACCTCGTCACGAAAGTCATGCAAGTCGCGGAAGTGCGCATGGACAACCTGCGCCGCCGCGTCCAGGAAGAAGAAGCGCAGTCCGCACCGCCGGCGTTCGCAGCGGAGACATGTGCGAAAGGCATCGAGCTCGTCGCGATCGGATGCTCGACCGGCGGTCCGCCCGCGATTCAGCATCTCTTCCAGTCGCTGCCGCTGCTGCCCGTGCCGTTCGTCGTCGCGCAGCACATGCCGCCGACCTTCACCCGTCTCTTCGCCGAGCGCGTCAACAAGCTGACGCCGTACGAAGTGCGCGAAGGTCGCGACGGCGAGATGCTGCTGCCCGGCTTCGTCTACATCGCGCCGGGCGGGATGCAGACCGAGGTGCGACGCGTCCCGGAAGGCTTGCAGATGCGCGTCTTTCCCGCGGGACTCGACGATCTCTACGCGCCGTCGGTCGATCGCATGTTCCGCACCGCGAGTGAGTCGTGCAAAGACCGGCTCATCGCCGTGATCATGACCGGCATGGGCGACGATGGCTCCGAGGCGATTCGCGAAGTGCGCGAGCGCGGAGGGAAGACGATCGCCGAGTCGTCGCAGACCGCGATCATCTTCGGCATGCCCGCGGAGGCGATCAAGACCGGAGCGGTCGACGAGGTCCTCGCGCTCAATCAGATTCCCGAGGCGATCCGCCGTCTCTGCATGTAGTGGCGCTCCTCGCGCGACTTGTGTGCTAAATTCAGCCGTCTTTTGCGGGTCCGCATCCCATGAGCGAAGAACAAAAAGCCGAGAAGTTTCTCGAGTTGTTCAACAAGGGCAAGGAGTTCACTGAAGAGCTCCTGCGCGAGAACCAGCGCCTGCGCTTCCGTCTCGCCTCGATGGAGACGGAGACGATCAGCACCGATGAGGCGCAGCGCCTGCGCGAGCAACTGCAGCAGCTCGCCGAAGAGAATCGGCGCATCCAGCAGCGCTTCCGCGAAGTCGAGGAAGAGAACAAAGACTTCGCGAATCGCTACATCGAGATCGAAGAACAGAACAACAACCTCGCGAATCTCTACGTCGCGAGCTACCAGCTCCACTCCACGCTCGACTTCCGCGAAGTCATTCAGATCGTGCAGGAGATCATCATCAATCTCATCGGCGCGGAGACGTTCGCGATCCTCCTGCTCGATGAGAAGACGAACGAGCTGAAGACGATCGCGTACGAAGGCGAAGACGTCATGCCCGGCGTCGAGACGATCTCCACCCGCCTCGGCGAAGGCGTGCTGGGCACGGTCGCGAAAACGGGCGAGAGCTACTACGTCAACCAGGATGTCGAAGGCGGCGCGATCACGCTCGAGAAGCCGCTGGCCGCGGTGCCGCTGAAGATCAAGGAGCACGTGATCGGGCTCATCGTCATCTACCGGTTGCTCCAGCAGAAGGACGCGTTCTCGGCGGTCGACTACGAGCTCTTCTCGCTCCTCGCCGCGCACGCCGCGACCGCGATCTTCTCGTCCAAGCTCTACTCGCAATCCGAACGGAAGCTGAACACGATCCAGAGCTTCCTCGATCTGCTCACCACATCCGGCTAGAGAGAGGTCTGACACAACGTGGGGATGGAGAATGCGAATTTTCTGGTCGTCGAAGACTCGCCGACCATGCGCCAGTTGATCTCGTTCTCGCTGAAACGCTTCAAGAACGCGAAGATCATCGAGGCCGTCGACGGCGTCGACGCGCTGAAGAAGTTGTCCGGACCGGACAAGATCGATCTCATCCTGACGGACATCAACATGCCGGTCATGGACGGTCTGAAGCTGGTCTCGCTCGTGCGCCAGAACGCGCAGCTCCGCAACATCCCGATCATCATCATCACGACCGAGGGGGCGGAGGAGGATCGGGAGCGCGGACTGGCGCTCGGCGCGAACGCGTACATCTCCAAGCCCATCCAGTCGTCGCACCTCATCAAGACCATCTCCGAGCTGCTGTCGGTGTAGGCTTCCTTCCGTAAGGGAGGAAACTCATGCGACGTGTCGCGGTCGCGCTCCTTCTCCTCGTTTCTTTCGCGTTGTCGTGCGCATCGCAGCGCGAGCGCCTGCTGCCGCCGAAGGGCGTGCTCGTGCGGCATCCGTTTCCCGACGAGCTGACGACGGACGTCGGTGAGCGTTACGCGCCTCCGCGTGACGACATGGCGTCCGATCCCGCGCGGCGCCGCGACGCGCTCCGCGAGCTCGAGGCGATGCGAAACGGGAACGCATTTCCGCCGCCCGCGCCGAAGCCCGGTCCGGGACCACAGCCGATGGGCGAGCATCCGTGCGGATGGGAGTTCATCGGCCCGACGAACATTCACGGACGCGTGCTCGACATCGCCATCGATCCCAACAACCGCAAGCGTATCTTCCTCGCGACGGTCGGCGGCGTGTGGCGCTCGCTCGATGCCGCGCGGCGATGGGAGCGCGTGTCGGACGACATCTTCGCCGGCGTCTTCAGCGCGGTGGCGATCAATCGCACGACGCCGGCCGAAGTCTTCGCCGCAGGCGGCGACGCGAACATGATCGCGCAGCCGGTGCCCAATGGCGTGGGCATCTGGCGCTCCACGCTCGGCGGCGACGCCGGCACATGGAGCAAGACCAGCGTCGCGGAGATCGACGACTCGCTCGTCTATCGCATCCGCGTCGACGAGAAACCGCCGAACCACGTGTACGCCGCGACGAGCACCGGTCTGTGGCGCGGCGTGCATTCCGGCGGCGGGATCACATGGTCGCGCCTCGGCGGCTTCGATGCGTGGACGACCGACGTCGTGCTCGACTCGAGCGGGCCAGCGACCCTCGTCTACGCCGCGGTGCAGGAGCCGAGTCCGACGCGCACGCGCGGCGTGTGGAAATGGGACGGCACGCAGTGGCTCGACAAGACGGGCATCATCGACACGTCGCAGAGCAACGTCATCCGACTCGCCATCGCGAAGACGGATTCGGGCATTCTCTTCGCGCGCGTCGAAGGTCCGCAGGGATCGCTCGTCGGCATCTACAAGACCATCAACCACGCGGATGACTGGGAGAAGAAGGACGCCGCGACCGTCGAGGTGAGCGCGAACGCGCCGAATGGACAGTGCGCGGCGGGCTACATGGCGCCGATGGAGATCGATCCGACGAACGCGAAGACGATTTACGCGGGCTGCCTGTTCATCTTCCGCTCGACCGATGGCGGCACGCACTTCGACAACGTCAACAGCGGCGCCGACGGGAGCTATCCGTACTACGTGCACTTCGACCAGCATGCGATCGCGTTCGATCCCGTGAACTCGCATCTCGTCTACATCGGACATGACGGCGGACTCGATCGCTCGACTGACACCTCGATCGCGCCGTGGCACTGGACCGACGTCTCGCACGGCATGTCGACATGGCAAGTGTACGAGGCCGCGGGGCAGGCGAACATCTCCACGCTGCTCGCCGCGGGCGCGCAGGACACGGGCAACGCGATCACGTTCGGGAATCGCGCGTGGAATCACAGCGGCAACTGCGACGGCAACGGCATCGCCGCCGACGCGGGCAACGCGACGACGTTCTACGTGAGTTGCGCGGGCGGCACGCTGCAAGTTGCGACGAACGAGATGCGAGGCACGGCGGGCTTTCCGTCGTGGGCGACGACGACGCCGGCCGCGGTCTATCCGCCGGTGAGCGTCGATCGCGATCTCTCGCGGCATCTTCTCGTCGCGTCGCATCCGGGATGCAACGCCGCGCTGCAGCTTCTGCGCAGCACCGATGCGTTGAACTACACACCGGTGGTCAATGTGCCCGCGGGTTTGTTTCTGCAGCGCGTGCATGTGGCGCGCAACTCGGCATTCAAGCGTTACTACGTCGGCTTCGAAAGCTGCGCGCTTCCGGACGAGCCGCAGCTGTGGTCGACGCCGGACGGCGGCATGACGTGGGTGAAGGCGCTCGCGAATGCGTTGCCGAAGAGCCGCGTCTTCGCGATCGACGCCGATCCCGCGAATGGCGCGCGCGCGTTCGCCGCGTTTGGAACGAGCATCGTCATGACGAAGGACGGCGGCACGACCTGGGTGCCGATCGACGGCAGTGGCGCGACCGCGCTTCCGCCGAGCGCGATGCGGCGCGACGTCGCGATCGATCCGTCCGATCCGAACGTGATCTATGCGGCGACGGACGTCGGCGTGTTCAAGGGAGTCGTGAGCGGCGCGAATGCATCGTGGACGCCGTTCGACGAAGGTCTACCGATCGGTGTCGACGTGCGCGCGCTCGACGTCGACACGAAGGCGAAGTCGCTGCGCATCGGCACGTGGGGCTACGGCTTCTTCCGCCGCGACATCACCGGCGCGGCGTGTCCGGATCGCGCGCTCATCGTGCGCGACAACGTCTTCGATCGCGGTCTCTCGCCGTCGACGCCGCCGGGCGGCTATCTCGATCCCGAGCATCCGATTCCCGATCCCGCCAACCCGCCGTTCTACAAAGCGGAAGACTCGCCGGCCGGACGGTTGTACTGGTGGAGCTCGAGCGACGTGCGCATCGATGTGCCGCTCGTCGATCCGCACGCGAATCAGATCGGGATCGCCGATCACGTCGAGCTCGAGACCTGTCCGCTCCTCGGGGTCCAATGTCCGTCCGGCACGTTGCTCGACTCGCATCCGCGCCGTGGCAAATTCGCGCGCGCGTACGTGCAGGCGACGAATCGCGGATCGGAGCCGGTGACGAACGCGCGCGTGATCGCGCTCTGGACCGACACCACCGTCTCGACGCCGCAACTGCCTCCCGACTTTTGGACGAAGACGTTCCCGCCGCCCGGCACTCCCTGCGGCGCGCTCGCGCCGAACTCGCCGTGGCATCTCATCGATCCCGCGAAGCCGTGTCGCACGCTGGCGAAGATCGAGCCGGTGATGCCGGAGGTCGCGGAGTTCGATTGGAACGTGCCGGGGAACGCGCCGGAACGCGCGTGCTTCCTGACGATCGTCGAGTCGGCGGACGATCCGCTGCCGCCCGCGATCCGCGCGACGAATCAGCTCAACCTTTGGAACCTCGTGCCGCAGAACCGCCACATGACCGTGCGCAACCTGCACATCGTCGATCCGATCGCGCCGCCCGCGCCGGGACCGAAGATGTTCGCTGAGATCGTGACGCTGCCGAATCCGACGCCGGAGGAGGGACTGGAGTTGCTCGCCGACGTCGCGAACGTGCGCGTGTTCCTGCCGCACGCGGTCGAAGGCCTGCGAGGCCGCACGCCGACACCGGAGGAGCGGCGCTTCGCGGCGAAACAAAAACTCGACGCGAGCGCGGTGTACGACATGCCGCCCGACGCGCCGCTGCGTTTGCCGGTGCGCGCGGGAGAGACGTGGCGCATCGCCATCGTCGCGCCGCACGTGGAAGGAACGCGCCTCAGCGTGATCACGATGCAACACGGCGTCGTGTTGGGAGGAAGCACGTTTTTGTTTCGGCAGCGCATTCCACGCTTGACCGGTGCGTTACACTGACGCCCGCACACATGCCCCACTTCATCACCGACAAATGCATCGGCTGCTCGGTCTGCGAGATCAAGTGTCCGACCAACACGATCTGGGGTGAGGCCAAGGGCCAGTACTACATCCATCCCGAGCGTTGCATCGACTGCTCTGTGTGCGGCATCTACTGTCCAGTCGACGCCATTCAGAACCAGCACGGCGAGCTCATTCCGCGCATCAAGCCGAAGGACATCCCCAAGGCCGAAGTCGTCAAAGACCTCTGCACGGGATGCGAGTTCTGCGTCGACATCTGTCCGTTCGAGTGCATCCGCATGATCGACGCGGATGATGAGACTCTCGCCAACCACTACAAGATCGCGTTCGTCGAGAAGAACAAGTGCGTCGCCTGCCGGCTCTGCGAGAGCGTGTGCGACAAGGACGCGATCGTGGTGCCCGAGGCGCCGACGCAACTGAAGGGGTACCTGCCTGACTTCGTGGTGATGGGAACCGGTCGGTGACCGAGCCGTCGTCCGACATCCCGAAAGAGTCTCCCCGCGCCATCCTCTTTCAATTCGTCGTCTTTCCCCTTGGCATCGTCGCCATCGCGGTCGGCATCTTCTTTCTCTTCGGCAAGCTCGCGTCCGACGAGCAGACCATTCCCGACTACCTGAACGAAGTGCGCAGCGGCGGACGTCGCGAACGGTGGCAGGCGGCGTATCAACTCTCGCAGCTCATCAACGCGGGGAAGGCGAAGCAGTACCCGCACCTCACCGACGACGTTCTACGCGTGTTCGAGGAAGCGAAGCGCGACGATCCGCGCATCCGCCAGTACCTGGGCATGGTCCTCGGCAACCTCGGCGACCGCCGCGCGACGCCGACGCTGATCGCGGCGCTCGGCGACTCCGCCGTCGAGACGCGCATTTATGCCGCCCTTGCCCTCGGACGTCTGCGCGATCCGGCCGCGGTGCCGCCCCTCCTGAACGTCTTCGGACATGACGAGCGGGATGTGCGGAAAGCCGCCGCGTACGCACTCGGCGAGATCGGCGACGCGCGCGCGAATCCCGCGCTCGAAGGCGCGTTGAACGATCCCATCGCCGACGTCCGCTACAACGCCGCGATCGCGCTCGCGCGCCTCGGCGACGGCGCCGCGATCGGCGTCCTGCGCGAGATGCTCGACCGCGCGCGGCTGGATCGCGTCGAAGGTATGCGTCCCGATCAGAAGGAAGCGACGATGCTCGCCGCGATCCCCGCGATCACGAAGATCGCGCCGGAAGAAGCGCGGGGGATTCTCGCGAAACTGGCCGCGAGTGATGAATCGTTGCAAGTGCGCGCGGCTGCGAAGGAAGCGCTCGCAAAACGATGAACGATGAACGATGAACGATGAAGATCACAGCCGTTCATCGTTCCGCGTTCATCGTTCATCGTTTCGTCTTGACTCGCTTTCCTTTTTCACCGATAGTTGCCGTCGCCTAAGACGCCTCAATGTCTGAGCAAATCACGCCATATCAGGTGGCCCCGAAGACACCCCTCGCGGGGAGTGCGGCGGCGGAAATCCGCGAGCAGGGGGAGATCACCCGGCGCAAATTTCCGTTCGTCCTGACGAGCGCGTGGGTCCTGCTCACCGCGGCCGTCGGCGGCCTCGCCAGCGTCCTCGGACGCTTCCTCTTTCCCAACGTCCTCTTCGAGCCTGTGCAGAAGTTCAAGGCCGGCTTGCCGAGCGACTACTCCGTCGGCGAAGTCGACGAGCGTTGGAAAGACAAGTACGGCATCTGGATCGTGCGCAACGAAGAGCAGATGTACGCGCTCATCACCACGTGCACGCATCTCGGCTGCACGCCGAACTGGCTGCCGTCGCAGAACAAATTCAAGTGCCCGTGCCACGGCAGCGGCTACTACCGCACGGGTGTCAACTTCGAAGGTCCTGCCCCGCGTCCGCTGGAGCGGGCCAAGATATTCATCGACGCCGCCGACGGACAGATCGTCGTCGACAAGTCGGTGCAGTTTCACCAGGAGCGCGGAGACTGGTCCAACCCTGACTCGTTCTTGAAAGTGTAGAGATCCCGCGGTGGTGTGAGAGGAATCGATGACCCTGAAGCAGGTTCAAGAAGGCATCGTCAACTCCCAGGTCTGGAAGTCCGTCTTCCGGGTCGGCATCCCCAACACCAACCGCAAACGCGTTCTGGCCGTTCTCGGCTCCCTCATCCTGCATCTCCATCCCGTCAAGGTGCGCCGTTCCGGCGTGCGCATGAGCTACACGTGGTGCATGGGCGGGACGTCGTTCTTCCTCTTCCTCGTCGAGACCGTGACCGGCCTCTTGTTGATGTTCTATTACCGGCCGACGATCGAATACGCGTTCACGGACATCATGGACCTGCGCGAGCAGGCGCCGTTCGGGATCATGCGCGAGATGCACCGCTGGGGCGCGCACGCGATGGTCATCGCCGTGTGGCTGCACATGTTCCGCGTCTTCATGACCGGCTCGTACAAGCCGCCCCGCGAGTTCAACTGGAACGTCGGCGTCATCCTGCTCGTGCTGACGCTGCTCCTCTCCTTCACCGGATATCTGTTGCCGTGGGATCAGCTCGCGATCTGGGCCATCACCGTCGGCTCGAACATGGCGCGCGCGACACCGGGCATGGGCAACGAAGGTCCCATGTCGTCATTAATCAAGTTAGGAGACGTGCCCTTAATTCATGCGGGCGATGATGCCCGCTTCGGCCTGATCGCGGGACGATCCATCGGCGCGGCGACGCTGCTTCGCTTCTACGTGCTGCACTGCATGGTCATTCCGCTGGCGGCTGGATTCCTGATGGCGATTCACTTCTGGCGTGTACGCAAGGACGGAGGGATCTCCGGTCCGCTGTAGGACGGAGGCGCGGCGATGACGTTCATCAAAAACTTCGTCAACGTTCTCTCCGTCGCATCGATCTCGTTTCTCCTTCTCACGGCCGTCTTCGCGTTCATCGTCTACTTCAACCTGCTCGACGGACGCATCAAGTCGAAGGCCGGCACCGGCTTCATCGCCGTCGGTCTGATCTTCGCGATCGCGGGACTGTGGATCGCGCCGCTGCTCTATCTCGCGGTCGCGTACTTTCTGGCGATGTGGGGCTGCTCGTCGATCGGCGGAAGACTGTGGGACACGAAGGTTGGCGTGTGGCTGCTGATCGTCGGCTCGCTCGCGTTCCTCTGGTCGATTCGCGATCCGAACTTCATGCTCATCGCGGGCAAGCCGGACAACGTGCCGATCGTCGGCATGATCTTCCTCCTCGGCATCTTCACGTGGATCGCGCTGCGCAAGGCGTATCGCAACGATCGCGCGATTCTCGCGGGCGGCATTCCGTACGAGAAGACGGAGTCGGACGAGAAGCTCTTCACGTGGCCCGACCTCGTCTACACCGAGATGCTGTGCATGATCATCCTGACGATCGTGATGATCGTCTGGTCGGTCGGCCTGCGCGCGCCGCTGGAAGAAGCGGCGAATCCGACGTCGTCTCCGAATCCCGCGAAAGCGCCGTGGTACTTCCTCGGCCTGCAGGAGATGCTCGTCTACTTCGATCCGTGGCTCGCCGGCGTCGTGCTGCCGACGCTCATCATCGTCGGGCTCATGGCCATTCCGTACATCGACACGAATCCGAAGGGCAACGGCTACTACTCCTTCCGCGAGCGGAAGTGGGAAGTGGGCGTCTTCCTCTACGGCTTCCTCGTGCTCTGGTCGTTCCTCATCATCACCGGCACGTTCCTGCGCGGTCCGAACTGGAGCTTCTACGGACCGTACGAGTTCTGGGATCCAAACAAGCTCGAACCTCTGGTCAACGTCGACTTATCGGAGCTGATCTGGGTCAAGCTCCTGGCGATGCCGCTGCCGAAGCTGTGGGTGATCCGCGAGTCCTTCGGCATCATCCTCGTGCTCCTCTACCTCGGGCTCGCTCCCGCGCTCGCGTTCGGACCGCTGCGCCGCTTCTATCTGAAGATGGGCGGCCCGCGGTATTACGTCGGCGCGTTCCTCTTCCTGATCATGCTCGCGCTGCCGATCAAGATGGTCCTGCGCTGGCTGTTCAACCTGAAGTACATCGTTCACATCCAGGAGATTTTCTTCAACATCTGACGACGCGATGAAGCCGCAAGAACCCATTCCGCATAACTACCCGATGAGGAAGCTCAACCTCATCTTCGCCCTGACGAGTCTCGGCTTGCTGCTCGCCACGGGCGCGATGGTGGGTTACGACTACGTGCGCGGGTGGAAGTGGTTCCAGCTCGAGTTCAACCGTCTCCAGGAAGAGCGCATCCATCAGGAGCTCAAAGCAAAGGACGATACCGAGACGCGCAAGCGCCTCGCGGACCTCGACAAGCAGGAGCGCGCGGGGCAAGTCGAGCTCGCGAAGCATCGCGACAACTACGTCGCCGCGCAGAAGCGTCTCGAGGATTGGGAAGGCAAGCACTACGCCGCCGATCAGGACTATCGCTTCGCGAAGGCGAAGCTCGACGCGCAGCGCTACATGCTCGAGGCGTCGATCGTCCAGCATCGCAGCGACGAGCACGAACAGCAGAAAGCGTACGACGCGCTGTTCGCGCGCGTGAA
>DATELS010000281.1:0-14575 GCA_035276365.1 Thermoanaerobaculia bacterium | reverse complement strand
ATCGCTACGTGACGGTCAACATCTCGAGCCGTCACTTCACGCAGGGCGATCTGCTGCAGGACGTGCGGCGCGTGCTCACGAAATGCAGCCTCGACGCGGACCGGCTGCACATCGAGGTCACGGAAACCGCGATCATGCAGCAGCCGGAAGCCGCGCTCGCGATGATGGAGGAGCTGCGCGCGATCGGCTGCCGCGTCGTGCTCGACGACTTCGGCACCGGGTATTCATCGCTCAGCTACCTGCATCGCTTCCCGATCGACGGCTTGAAGATCGACGCGTCGTTCGTGCGCGATGCGACGCGCGTCGCGAAGAACGTCGAGATCATCCGCGCCATCGTCGCCCTCGGCCACAGCCTCTCGATCGACGTCATCGCCGAAGGCATCGAGACCGAGGAGCAACACGAGCTCCTGCGCTCGCTCGGGTGCGAGTTCGGACAGGGATATCTGTTCGCGCGGCCCGCGGAGATGTAATCGCTACGACGCCTTGCGCACGCGTCCCGGGGACGCCGTGTACCGCTGGCCCGTTCCGCGGCGTTCCGCGCCGTCCCACTCGCGGCGGCTGTTCAGCCACACCAGCATGCCCGTCGCCACGGTGATGCCGCCGAGGGTCACGACGAGGACTTCGGGGTTGCGGCGCATGTAGTCGGCGACTTCGTCGAAGAGATCATCGAGGTCCGTCTCTTCGAGGCGCGACTTCAAACGGCCAATCACGATGTCGACGAGTCCCAGGCGCTCGATGAGATCGACCAGCGTCTCGGTTGCGGCGCCCGCGGTGATCACGTTGCGCAGCGTGCTCGCGCCGCTGTGCGATTTCTTCTTCTTCGGTTTCGTCTCTCGCTCCTGATCTTCACTCTTCGGCATAAGGCCTCCCGACGGTCTGTAGTGCAACCTCCGTGTCAAACTGAGCGAATGGGATCGTGGACAACGCTCGTCATCGCCGGATTGCTCGAAGTCGCGTGGGCAGTCGGCCTCAAGTACACGGACGGCTTCCGCCGCGTCGTGCCGTCGACGCTGGTCATTCTCGGGATCGCGTCGAGTCTGTTTCTCTTGTCGCGCGCCGCGCGCACGCTACCAATCGGGACAGCGTACGCGGTGTGGGTCGGCATCGGCGCATTCGGCGCGGCGATCCTCGGCATCATCCTGCTCGGCGAGCCCGCGACGCCGGCGCGCGTCACGTTTCTCGCGCTGCTGATCGTGTCGATCGTCGGACTGCGCGCGACCGCGTGAGACTTCTCACAACGGCTTGCCGATGTACCAGTGATTGCCGAGGGGATCGACGATCGACGCGCTGCGCTCGCCGTGCGGCGCATCCGCGGGCGGACGGATGATGCGCGCACCCGCGGCGACGGCGCGCGCGTACGTCGCGTCGACGTCGTCGACCCACAGATGCACCGCGGAGTGCATCGGACCGAATGCGCCGCGCGCGTCGCTGACTTCGAAGATCGAATCCCCGATGCGAATGTCCGCGTGACGCACCGATCCGGCGTCGCCCTCGGTGCGGGAGTGCACCTCGGCGCCGAACGCGTCGCGCAGGAAGTCGATGAGCCGCGCCGCGCCGTTCACGCGCGCGCCGCTGTTGACGGTCCAGTAGCCGCGCGGCGCGGGACCGACTCCGGCCTGCGGGGTGAGCGCCTTCGGCTCCGCGAAGCGGCGCATCATCTCGTCGTCGGATACATCTTCGACATGCGTCGCGATCCACCACTGATTGCCGAACGGATCGAGCACGCCGGCCTCGCGATCGCCGTACGGCTGATCGACCGGCTCCTCGAGCGAGGTCGCACCGGCGGCGATCGCGCGCGCATACGCGGCGTCGGCGTCGTCGATGTAGACGTGGAACGCGGAGGGCATCGTCGGGAACTCGTCCGAGCCATCGGAGAGCTCGAAGATGGAGTTGCCGATCTGCAGTTCGGCATGCAGCAGACGTCCGGAGGCATCGGGCACGCGGAGGTGCTCCTCGGCGCCGAAGACGTCGCGCAGGAAGTCGATCATCTTCGCCGCGGGTCGCACGAGCAGATACGGCGTCACGGTGTGGAATCCGGGTTTGAGCGCGGGGGCGGATGCGGTTGCAGTTGCGGGCACGAGCTCCTCCTTCAGTCGTTGTTTGAAGCGCGGATCGGGCAGATCGCGCAGGTCGGATGCGGCGATGAGCAGCGTGGCGAGTTCGGGATCGGCGAGCGCGAGTCCGCCGCGGCGATCGGCGAGGATCGCGTCGATGGCCGCGTCGAGGCGCTCGATCAGGTTTCGCTCAGCCATGGCTCGGTCCCATCTGCGCGCGCAGGTTCTGCAGCGCGCGGAATTGCAACTGTTTGATCGCACCCTCGCTGCGCCCGAGCTCCTCCGCGATCTCGCGAATGCTCTTCTCTTCCGCGAAGCGCGCGACGATGACGCGGCGTTGATCGACCGGCAATCGATCGACGGAGCGGAAGAGCGCCGCGCGCTGCTCGATGACGTCGAAGTCGTCCTGCGCAGGCTCCGTCGTTTGCTCGATCTCACGCGATGTACGTTGGAAGTGATCGACGATCGCGTTCGACGCGATGCGGTACAACCACGACGCGAACGGCACGCCGCGCCACTCGAACTTTTTCAGGTTCGCGAGCGCCTGATGAAACACCTCGGACGTGATGTCCTGCGCCGCCGCGCGATCGCGCACGCGTCGCACGACGTACGCGTAGATGCGGTCGAAGTGCTCTTCGTACAACGCGTCGAAACGCGCCGGATCGCTCTGCGCCGCCTCGATCCGCAGGCGCTCGTCCGTGGGTCCGGCAAGGTCCATCACCGCCAGATATGACCGGGAACGGCGCGAAAGGTTACGGCGTGTTATCATCCGCGCCCTTCCGCAACTAAATCGAGAGGAGACTTACCCCCGTGACCCCATCCCGAACTATGGCAGGGATCGCCCTGCTCCTCGTTTGCCTCACGCCGCTGGCCGCGGCGAATTCGAACAACTGCGGCGACACGCTCGCCGTGCAATCGCTCTCCGCTCCGGACGTCCAGCTCGGACAGCCGGTGACGGTGAGCTGGTCGTACACCGGCACGCCGGTGTCGCAGTCGCTGACGCTTGCCGACGCCGGCACCGTGTCGCTCGACGCCTCGGCGCGCAGCTACACCTACACGCCGTCGAAGCCGGGCGAGACGCGCGCGGAGCTGAGTGCGTCGACGTCGTGCGCGACGGCATCCGCGTCGACGAAGTTCAAGGTGAAGAACTGCACGCTCGCCGCGCCGGCGCTGCAGGTCTCGGCGACGTCGGTCCTCCCCGGCGACGCGGTCGACGCGAGTGTCGCGGTCGACTCGGACGCCACGGTGTCGTGGCAGATCACGAACGGCACGCCGTCGACGGCGACCGGTACGTCGGTGCACATCATCGCCGGCAGCACGGGCACGCTCGGCATCACGGCCACGGTGACGCGCAACGCGTCGTGCTCGGCATCGTCGAGCGCGAGCGTGACGATCGGCACACCGCCGCCGGTCTGCGATCAGCAGCCGATTCCGATCATGCATGAAGTGCAGTGGGGCGCCTGCCCGAATACGCCGAGCACGGCGACGCTGTACTACCCGCTGCCGGACGGCGCGACGCCGGAGTGGCGCATCGAAGGCGGCACGATCACCGGCGGCCAGGGCACGACGCGCATCACGTACGTCGTCAACGGCAACCCCGGCGAGTCGTTCACGCTGTTCGAGCGACTGGTGTTCGACAACGGCTGCACGACCAGCGAGTACCCGCTGACGATGCCGGTCCTCGGCATCATCACCGCGCCGACGCTGACGTTCGAGCCCGCGACGGTGCACGCCGGCGGCACGACGGTGATCACGCTCCGCGACGCCGACATGAGCATGGCCGGCTTCGACTTCTTCGCCGAGAACGGCGACTCGATCGAGCCGATCGCCGGCGCCGGCGACCCGTACCTGCACACGTCGAAGTGGACGTACACGTCGAGCCACGGCGCAGGAGTGTCGCGGATCCACGTACGCGGCTTCGGCTGGTGCGGCGCAACGTTCGACTTCGTGACGGAGCTCGAGATCCTGCCGTAAGGAACGCGTAACACGCAAAAGGAAAACGCCGCTCGGAAACGAGCGGCGTTTTTTGTTCGGTGCGGTTTGGTAGGCTCTAGCGGACTCGAACCGCTGACCCCCACCGTGTCAAGGTGATGCTCTACCAACTGAGCTAAGAGCCTGGATGCTGCAAACGACGCGGGAAGATACCCCACCGCGCACGCGGACCGCAAGAACTGAGGGGCGGGCGGGGACATTCCATGGACTCACTCCCACGCCGTATATCTCCAGTGAAGGTAAAGACACGAGACGCGCTCGTCGTCGTAGTGGCCGGAGATGCCGGCCAGGAATGCTTGCGCATTCGCGGGAGGCTCGGATTTCCAGGGATTCTCGCTGCGGCCGCCGCCGATCGCGTGTCCCTGGTTGGACTCGAAACGTGCGCCGATCTCGTGGCTGCCGCTCATGCCTCCGCTGGCTTTGACGATCTTCTCCCCCCATCCCAGGACGATCTTCTGATTCCCCCAGCCGTGCGTGCCGTAATGCGCGAATTCGCCGCGCTCATATCGGATGGTCAAAGTATCGATCCACCACCCGGCGCTCATCCAGATTTCCGCGACCGGCGTCGTCTCCGGGTCGTAAATGAACGTCTCCCGGTCCACCCATCCATGCGGACCGGTGGAGAAGCGCTTGGTTTTTCTGACCGGGATTTCGTCATTGTCCGCCTTCAGGTATTTCCAGAGACGCGACGGCAGAAGGAACGAGTCCAACTGCTCCTCGAACATCCTGACGACGAAGCTCGTGTATTTCTCCAGGAACGGATCGTTGTAAACCAGTTCCGGTCCGATGGACGGCCGGCCCCACGGTCCGACTCCGAAGAAATCGTCATTCACATAGGAGCGGGCGCCGAGGGGCGTCTGTTTCGAACTGACGAGACCGCGGCGCCATTGCAGCGCTGCGCTCTTCCGCTCGTCGATCAGCTTCTGGTGTTTCGTGATCGCTTCGGCGATCGCATTCGCGCGCATCGCCACGACATTGGGCGGTTCGTTCCAAAGCTCGACCGCGCGGCGCCATCGCTCGTGCAGCGTCATGATGTGCAGCGTTCCTGCGATCGCGATGTAAGGAAGCGATTGTTCGGGACGCGGCAGCGCGCGCACCGCGGTCATGACCGCGTCGCACGTCGTCACGAGATTCGTCAGTTGCGTCGTCGCTTCCGAGGCGGTCGGATTGTTGATGTAGGTCTTGAGCTGATTCTCGACGATCTCCAGCACGAGCTTGAAGTCGGCGTATTTCGCTTCGTCGATCTTGTCTTTCACGACCGCTTCGACGTTTTCGCGAAGGAGCGGCCAGAGGTCGACGCCCGCGTCCTGCCACAGAAACGGCACGATCTTGCCAAGGACGCCCGCGCCCGGAATGAGTGCCGAAGCGGCCATCGTCCACGCGGAGGCGATTCCGGACACGATTTCCTTGGCCAGGTCGAGAGGGATGCGGAACACGGATGCCATGTTCGCTTTGGCCGCCTGCAGATCGCTTTCCTCCAAAGGAGAGCTCACCGCGAGGGCGAACGGCACCAGCTCGAGAACCCATTTCTCGTGATCGCCAAGCGTGGTCACGGTGCGGGTGAATGCCGGCTGCGCGTGCGAGAGATAGCCTTGGTCTTGTTTCGACTGGAGCGCGATTGTGTCTCCGAAGTTCACGTAACCCGTCGACGCGGGATTCGCCGGATCGAGGATCTTCCATTGCTCGAGATTGCCGCCGATGTCGTCCCACGGCATCGCCGTGACGGCCCCGCCCTCGCGAGCGGAAAGCGAGCAGGGAAACGTCTCCGTGTTCAGAAGTCCGTCCGCGCAGAGGCCGACCACGTCTCCGTACCGCACGCGCGCGCTGTCATTCGGCTGCGATGCTTTGCGGATCGTCCACCGCATGCCCGGCCAATCCGTCTTGTTCGTGAAGTTCTCGATCGCCAGGACCGCGGGCCAGGTACCGCCTGGTTCCGGATGATGAGCCTCCGAGGATGCCACGAGGTAACGATCGTTCCTCGGACCCGTGTTGCCGAACTCGCGAAGCGAGATCGTGTTCCCGTAACGAAAGCTCTTGCTCATTCAAGCCTCCGAACGATTGAACCTGTGGGAAGGAAAGATCCAAGTATAGCCGTCCATCTCCCCTTCGAAGGATTTCCCGCACCGCACCCCTCGAACGGTGCATGAAGAGATCTCTGATCGTCTGCATCGCTGTCGCCGCCTTCGCCGTCTCTTTGCATGCCGACGCAACGCGCAAGAGATATCTCATCGCGACGGAACGGCCGTTTCGCGAGGACAAGCTGGTGAAGGGGACGTACTCACGCTTTTCGGCCGTCGACGGCTATGTGGCCGAGCTCACGGAGGACGAAGCGAAGACGCTCGCGGCGACGAGCGGCGTTCGATACATCGAGCCGGATGTCGAGCGCTTCGTGTCAACGATTGCTCCTCCGCATCTCGACGAAGCGCAGATCACTCCATGGGGCGTCAGCGCGGTCAACGCGCCCGCCGTGCGCTTCCTCACGAGCGGCGAGGGTGTTCGCGTCGGCATCATCGACACCGGAATCGATCTGCGGCATCCCGATCTGCGGGCCGCATATCGCGGGGGTTGGGATTTCGTCCATGATGACAACGTCCCGGAGGAAGAGGCGCAGGGAGACGCCTTCGGACACGGCACGCGCATGGCCGGCGTCATCGCCGGATCGGACAATGGCTTCGGCGTTGTGGGAGTGGCTCCGGCCGTCTCGCTCTTCGTGCTGAAGATCTTTCCGAAGAATGGTGGTGCGCTGACGTCGAACGTGATCCGCGCCATCGATTGGGCGATCGCACAGAAGCTCGACATCCTGAACTGCTCGTTCGGCGGCGACACGCCGTCGAAACTCGAGGAAGAGGCGTACGCCCGCGCGCGCCGAGCGAACGTGCTCGTCATCGCGGCCGTCGGCAATCATGCGTCGTACGTGCGCTATCCCGCCGCGTACCCGTCGGTGGTCGGCGTGGGAGCGATCGACCGCACGAATCGCGTCGCGGCGTTTTCCAACACCGGGACGGAAGTCGAATTCGTCGCGCCGGGAGTCGATGTCCTGTCGACGATGATCTCCGGCACCGGACGCGTCGGCAGCATCACCCTCGACGACGGGACGGTGCTCTCCGCACAGCCGTTCGCGTATTCGAAATCCGCAACCGTGGCGGGCATGCCCGTCGATTGCGGCTACGCCCGCTCTGTCGACTTCCCGCCCGCCGCGGCCGGAAACATCGCACTCGCGCAACGCGACCAACAACAGTTCTCGGCGAAGGCGACGAATGCGATCGCGGCGCACGCCGCCGCTCTCGTCTTGATCAACTCCGCAGTCGAAGACATGCCCGTGCGCGGATCATTGGGTGGCGAGAGCCCGCTTTGGCCGGTGACCGTTGGCGTGTCGCGGGAATCCGGCCGGCTCATCGCCGAGCGCGGTACGAGTGTGGTCGTCGATTCTTACGTCACCGACTACGATGCGTCCGACGGTGCGTCGATGTCTGCGCCGCACGTCGTCGCGGTCGCCGCGCTCGTGCGCGCGTTGCGTCCCGACTTGAGCGCGGATGAGGTCCTGGCACTTCTCGCGTCCACCGCGACGGATCTCGGCGCCGCCGGCCGCGACCCGCAATACGGCTATGGCCTCGTCAATGCGTACGCCGCCGCGGCAGCGGCCGTGCCCGAAAGGATGCCGGTGCAACCGCGCAGAAGAGGCGTGAGGCACTGACCGCGGGAAATGAAAACGCCGCTCGGTCTTGCCGGACCTGAGCGGCGTCATTGGTTGCGTTTTGGTAGGCGCTAGCGGACTCGAACCGCTGACCCCCACCGTGTGAAGGTGATGCTCTACCGACTGAGCTAAGCGCCTGGGGACTTCTGTCAACGAGCCGTCCTCGGACCCTATTCCGTTCGAGGGGTGCTGACGATAGCCGACGGGGCGCGGGGCGTCAACCTCGTGTGATGATGCGTCGGCATGGGCGCGCGCTTCGATGGACGGCGGTTTCACAACGAGCAGGATGGGTGGCAGACCGAGGGCTCGTTTCTGAAGTGGCAGTTGACGCGGAAGGCGGGGGCGTGGCGCAAGTGGATCGATGAAGCGCCCGGTCCTCCGCCCGAACGTCGCGTCGATGATGGTCGCGTGCGCGTCACTTGGGTGAATCACGCGACGGTGCTCCTGCAGATGGATGGGCTGAACATCCTCACCGATCCGATCTGGAGCGAGCGCTGTTCGCCCGTGCAGTTCGCGGGACCGAAGCGGCATCGCGCGCCCGGGTTGCGCTTCGAGGATCTGCCGCCGATTGATCTCGTGCTCGTCAGCCACAATCATTACGACCACATGGATCTGGCCACACTGCGGCGATTGAAAGACGCGCAGATCCTCGTGCCACTGCGCATTCGTATTCGCGGCGCGCAGCAGCTCGACTGGTGGGAGAGTGCGAGCGTGTCGGAGAAGGTCAGTGTGACCGCGGTTCCCGCGCAGCACTTCTCCGCGCGCGGACTGCACGATCGCAACGCCACGCTGTGGTGCGGCTTCGTGATCAGCGGTCCATCAGGACATGCGTACTTCGCGGGCGACACCGGCTGGGGCAGACACTTCGCGGACATTGGTCAGCGCTTCGCCCCCATTCGCGTCGCGATGCTGCCGATCGGCGCGTACGAACCGCGCTGGTTCATGAAGCCCGCGCACATCTCGCCGACGGAAGCGGTCGACGCGCATCGCGTGCTCGGCGCGCGCACCAGCATCGCCATGCATTGGGGCACGTTTCGATTGAGCGACGAAGGCGAGCTCGATCCGCAGCGCGAACTCGAGGCCGCGCGCGGCGACGCGAACATCCGCGTCGTCGCGCACGGAATCGGGATCGAAGTCTAGCGCAACGACACCTCGTCCACCTGGAACGCGAACGTGCCGGGCGCCGGTCCGCCGGCGAAGAGCACGGCCATCACATCCGAGCCGTCGATGCCGAACGCCTTCCATGGAATCGTGTGCTCCTCCCACTCCGCGCCCGCGATGAACGACTGCATCAGCGGGATCATGCCCTTGCTCTGCGCGAACACCATCACGCGCACCGTCTTGCCGTCGCCTTTCGCGAAGAAGTGCAGTCCGCTCTTCGTCGACAGATTGACGGGGCGCATCGCCGCGCTCGACGGCGACCACATCGAGCCGAACCATGCGTACGGCAGCGCGGGATCGATCGTGCCCGAGACGCGCAGCGACTTCGACGTGCCCGCGGCGCCGCCGTCGACGACATTCACCTCGCCGCTCGACTTGCCGCCTGCGATCGAGTCCGCGGACGGCTGCCACGCCGTGCCGAACGCCGCGACCGCGCTTCCGGTCTCGAAGTCGCTGAGCACCTTCGCATCGAGTCCCTGCGGCGCGGATGCAGCGGCCGCGCGCGCGTCGGCGATCGACTTTGCGAACTTCGCGCGATCGACGCGCACACCGCCCTTCCACACGCCCTCGATCGCGCGCGTCATCGTGATGTCCTTCGTCGGATCGCCGTCGACGAGCACGAGATCCGCGCGCAGGTCTTTCGCGATGCGTCCGCGATCGGCGATGTGGAACGCCTTCGACGGAACGCTCGTCGCCGCGGCGAGCGCCTGCACCGGCGTGAGTCCCGCGCCGACGAGCAGCTCGAGCTCGCGATGCAGCGCCGCGCCGTGCGCGGTGCCGGGATTCGGCGCGTCGCTGCCGGCGAGGATGGGAACGTTCGACGACGCGAGCAAGCGCACCGCTTTCTCCGCCGCCGCGTAGCTCACGGGCGGCGCGCTCGGACGTCGCGGGAAGAACGCCTGCACGTTGCCGCGCGCGGTCGCGTCGAGATACGGCTCGATGCGCGCGTCGCTCACGAGCGTACCCGCACCCGCGACGCCGGTCACGCTCTTCAACACGACGAGCGTCGGAATCGCGAAGGCTTTGTGCTGCGCGAGAAACTTGCCGAGCTCCGGATCCGGATCCTTGTCGACGAAGAGATGCACGACGCCGTCCGCGCCCGCGTCGATCGCGTCGCGCGCGCCGGCGAGCGTGCCGATGTGCACCACCGCGAGCTTGCCGCGCGCGTGCGCCGCGGTGATCACCGCCCGCATCGTCTCTTTGCTGATCGTTGGGATGTCCATCCCGTACGTCTTGCCGTCGTCGTAGACGATCTTGATCCAGTCCGAGCCCTCCGCGATCCTCGCATCGACGAACGCCTGCGCCTCGGACGGCGCGGTGATCGTCGGGATGGCCATTCCGTACTCCGTCCCGTGTCCCTTCGGCGCGGTGACGAGCGTGCCGGCGGAGAAGAGATCGGCGCGCGTGGCGACGTTCCCCTTCTTCTGCTCCTCGCGCATCGCCGCGGCCATGCGTGCGTCGGTGAACTGATCGAGCTCCGTCGTCACGCCGAACATCAGCGCCTGCTCGAGCGCGTCGCCGTACGCATGCGTGTGCGCGTCGATGAGGCCGGGAAGAAGCGTCTTGCCGGTGGCGTCGACGACCTGCGCGTCTTTCGGCGCGGCGATGTTCTTCGCGACGCGCGCGATCTTGCCGTCATGCACGAGAACGTCGGTGCCTTCGACGACGCGCGTGCCGTCGAAGACGCGCGCATTGCGGAAGAGAAGATCGGCGGCGGACGCGTGGAGCGAAACGAAAACGATGACGAGAAAAGCGAGGCGCTTCAACATGCGCTTACGCTACATCGATCGCCATCTCCGCGCTCATGACGTTCGTCATTCGTTGAACCTGACGCTCGTGCACGCGCGCGAGCATGAGCTGCGCGACGATCGAGCCGATCAGCGCGAGCGCCATGTCGGTCTGCGTGTCCCAGACGTCGCCCTGAGTGCCGAGGAAGGCGTCGCCTTTCGAGCCGGTCGCGATGGCGACGAGCCACTCGAACAGCTCGTACGTCGCGCTGATGGCGAGGCAGATCGAGACGACGATGAAGAACAGCCAGCGGCGTCCGCGCACGACGCGGAACCGCAGCAGCACTTCGCGCGCGGCGATCGCGGGAACGAAGCCCTGCGCGAAGTGTCCGATGCGGTCGTAGTGATTGCGCGTGAATCCGAACGCGCGCTCCATCCAGTAGCCGACCGGCACCTTCGCGTACGTGTAGTGCCCGCCGACGATGAGGATGAGCGCGTGAAGAAAGAGGAGCACGCACAGGAGCGGCGTGAGCGGAAAACGCCGGCGCGTCGCGAGGAGCAGCGCGACTCCGATCAGCGCGGGAAAGACCTCGAGAAACCAGGTGAAGTACTCGAGGGGCCGGATCGCAGACCAGAGAAGCGCCGCAAAAAACAGGACGAGGAGCGCCGGACGAAGCCGCACTCCGCGATGCTACTTCTTCTTCGAGGACTTCTTCGACGAAGACTTCTTCGAAGAGGATTTACGCGACGAGGACTTCTTCGACGACGACGACTTCTTCGAGGACGAGCCCTTCTTCGATGAAGAAGACTTCTTCGATGACGAAGACTTCTTCGATGAAGAGGACTTCTTCGACGATGACTTCTTCGCCGGCACCTTTCCGCCCTCGCGTCTCGCCTCGGACAACCCGATCGCAATCGCCTGCTTGCGGCTCGTCACCTTCTTGCCCGATCCGCCGCTGCGCAACGTCCCGCGCTTGCGCTCATGCATCGCCTTCTCGACTTTGTCCTGCGACTTCTTCCCGTACTTACTAGCCATGGAAACCTCCGCACATGAAGTTGTGCAGGAAGCGTGCGCGGATGAGATCTCCGATCTATTTCCGATCCATCCAAGCCGAAGGTGCCAGCACCATCGCGCCGCGCCGCGACACGCGCACGTTCAGTTCGTGCGTGCCGGGTTTCAATTCGTTCGGGCGTCGCAGTTCGAGCTCGTAGTGGCCGGTGAGTGTGCGTTGCAGGCGATCGATGGCGAGTTGCGGGAACTCGTGCGTCTTCGCGTAGAACCCGCCCGTTTGTTTCGCGGCGGCGCCGAGGCCGATCTCGAGGTCGTGGTAGTCGGCGAAGGTGGTGTCGAGCGCGAAGATGCTCACGCGCGACGCTTCGAGCGCGTGACGCGCGATCGGCCACTTCGGCTTCATCGTCACGAAACTTCCGGAGCGTTGTCCGAGTCCCCAGCCGAGAAGCAGCAGCGTCTTCGGACCTTCGATCGGACGCAGTGCATTCGCGACGTGAATGAGCGCCGTCTCCGAGTCCGGCGAGTCCTTCAACTCCTTCGGATTGAGTCGAGACGCGAGCGCGGGATTCGGCACGAGCTGCGGCCACGGCGGTTCATTCGTCAGCATCGAGTCGCGGATCGCCGTCTGCACCGCGGACTTGTTGCTCGTGAAGTCGAGGCGGAACTTGAGGTGCGAGTCGAACGAGAACACGGCCACGCGATCGTTCGGCTGCAGCGCGTCGATCATCTTCTCCGCGAAGCTTTGGAAGTGCATCTGACCCGTGACGCGCGCGCTGTTGCGTCCGAAGTCCGTCTGCACGAAGACGACGATCAGGCGTCCGGGAGGCAGCTCGACGCCTTCCTCCATCTTCTCGATCGGCAGCACTTCATCGATCCACGTCACCGACTCCACCTTCGCGTCCTTGCCACCGAGGGTGACGGAGAAGTCGGCGGCGATGAGGTCGGAGATCGGCGAGCCCTTCGCGTCCGTCACGCGCACGTCGAGCAGAATGCGCTCGACCGTGATCGACTCCTGAAACTGCGCATGCGCTTGAAACGCGAGCAACAGCATCATCGACGCGAGAGCCGGACGTCGCATGCGCTGAGCATACAATCCGCGCCGAAAGGACCCTGTCGCATGCGTGCAAACCTTCTCCTCGTGCTCCTCCTCGCGGTCTCGTCCCCGATCTCCGCCGCGACGTTCGACGAGCACTTCGTCGACAAGACGATGCGCGTCGACTACTTCCACACCTCGACGCCGAAGGGCGACGAGATCGTGGCGCTCGATCGCGTGGTGTCGGATGGCCCATGGCCGGGCAGCCGGACCTACCTCGTCGACACCTCGAACCTCGGCAAGTACTACTTCGAAGTGATCGACCGCGAGACGAATCAGGTGTTGTACTCGCGCGGCTTCGCGTCCGTGTACGGCGAGTGGGAGACGACGTCCGAGGCGAAGGAGCGGCCGGGGACGTTTCAGGAGTCGCTGCGCTTTCCGTGGCCGAAGAAGGCGGTGCAGCTCACGCTGAAAAAGCGCGACGTGCAGAACGCGTTTCAGCAGATCTGGTCGACGGTGATCGATCCCGCATCGCGCTTCGTCAATCCGTCCGACGCGAAGCCCGCGGGCAAAGTCTGGAGCTGGCTCGAGAGCGGACCTCCGTCGCAGAAGGTCGATCTCCTCGTCATTGGCGAGGGATACACCGAGGCCGAGATGCCGAAGCTGCGGAAGGATGTGGACCGCCTCGTCGGCAAACTGTTCGCGACGGAGCCGTTCAAGTCGCACAAGAGCGACTTCAACGTGCGCGTGCTCGAGCTGCCGTCCGCGAAGAGCGGCGTGCATCGTCCGCGCACGAGCGACAACCGCCGCACGATGACGGGCGTGCAGTACAACATCTTCGACTCCGAGCGTTACGTGCTCACGCTCGACGATCGCGCGCTGCGCGATGCCGCGGCGTCGGCGCCGTACGACTTCCTCGAGATCATCGTGAATGAGAAGCAGTACGGCGGCGGCGGGATCTTCAACGATCAGGCGACGGTGAGCGCGGACAGCGGCTTCTCGGAGTACGTGTTCGTTCACGAGTTCGGCCATCACTTCGCCGGACTCGGCGACGAGTACTACACCTCGGACGTCGCGTACGAAACGGGCGGCGCGGAGCATCCGGAGCCGTGGGAGCCGAATCTGACGGCGAACGGCGCGCATCCGAAGTGGTTCGAGATGGTGACGCCGGGAACGCCGCTGCCGACGCCGTGGGACAAGCAGGCGTACGAAGCGCATCAGCACGACTATCAGGCGGAGCGCCGCAAGCTGCGCGAGTCGAACGTGCCGGAGTCGCAGATGGACGCGCTCTTCCGCCGCGAGCTCGAATGGTCGACGAACTTCCTCGGCAAGCAGCAGTACGCGGGACGCGTCGGCGCGTTCGAGGGCGCGGGCTACGAGGCGAAGGGTCTGTATCGTCCGGAAGTCGACTGCATCATGTTCACGCGCGATGAAGTCGGATTCTGCCGCGTGTGTGCACGCGCGATCTCGCACGTGATCGAGATGTACTCGAAGTGAAATCCGGCGGTCGACGCGACACGTAGGTTCGGCGGGGGAGAAACATGATGAAGCGAATCGCACTGGTGCTGGTCCTGATGTTATGTGCAACGTCGCTCTTCGCGGCGGATGCGAAGACGACGATCCGCGCGATGGCGGATCGATTCGAAGCGGGCGTGCGCAATGGTGACGCCGCGCAGATGGCGAGCATCTACGCGGACGACGCGATCCTGATGCCGCCGAATGCGCCCGCGGCGAACGGTCGCGCGGCGATTCAGGAGTACTGGGCCGGCATGCTGGCCATGGGGAAGGGCGATATCAAGCTCACGTTCGACGAGGTGATGGTCGACGGCAAGACGGCGATCGAGCGCGGACGCTGGGCGTTTACGCTGACGCCGAACGGCGCGACGGAGCCGATCCACGACA